>JAABRB010000069.1 GCA_011391185.1 Betaproteobacteria bacterium | reverse complement strand
GGCAGGAGGGGCGAATGCGGTTTCGTCATGCGCTGCGTAACTCATCGATGTCTCCTCACCGCGGCTCTTTCCTCGACTCGGTTCGCCGGAATCTCATCGCTGGCGGCCGTCATCACAGGGAATTGATGTAGGCGACGAGGTCATTGATCGCCTCGTCAGTGGTCAGAATTGCGGCCATGGATGCCATTTGCGGACCGTACTTGTCCTGCGGATGGGCGCCGCGAACGCGCTGCTGGAAATTCTTCAATTGAGTGACCAGATACCAATCACTCATGCCCGCCAGCCGGGGGGCATTCATCGCCTGGATCCCGCGCCCGGCGGCACCGTGACAGGCCGCGCAGGTCTCATAGAGCTTTTGACCCTTTCTCCCGCTCACGGTCACCGTGGACGGGGCAGGCTTGTCCGGCAGCGTTACGATATAGGCGACGACGTTGTTCATGGCCGCGTCGTCGGCCAGCGTCGCCGCCATTGGCGCCATCTGCTTGCCAAAGACATCCTTGTCGTCCGTACCCCGGGCGCCGTGCTTGAAACTTTCCAGTTGCCGCTTCAAATACCAGTTCCCTTGCCCGGCCAGCTTCGGCGCATTCAGCGCCGGGTTGCCCTCTCCTTGCTGGCCATGGCAGGCGGCGCACACGGCATAGAGCGGCTTGCCTGCTGCTGCATCGCCAGCGATTCGCGCGGAGGTCTGCGCGAACGTCGGGTGGCTCGCCAACCACGCCTGAAACGCGGGCGCTTCCTCCGTGACGACCTTGCCACGCATCGTGAAATGGGCGACGCCGCACAATTCCTCGCAGAGCAGGTCGAATTTTCCGGCGCGCGTGGGGGTGAACCAGACGTAGGTGACCAGGCCCGGCACCAGATCCATCTTAACCCGGAACTGCGGCACGGCGAAGTCGTGCAGGACGTCTATGGAGCGCAGCAGCACCTTGACCGGCTTGCCGATGGGGAGATGCAGCTCCGGACTCGATATCAAGACGTCGTCCCGGCCGTTGGGATCGTCCGGATTCATGCCGAACGGGTTCTTGTCGCTGATGAACTTGGCATCCACGGTGCCCAGCACACCGTCCTTGCCGGGGAAGCGATAGCTCCAATGCCACTGCTTGCCCACGGCCTCGACGACCGCCGCGTCTTCCGGGACCTCGACGAACTTTGCCCAGACGAACAACCCTGGGGCCAACATGGCCACCACGCCCACCGTCGTCACGCCGATGAGCCAGGCCTCCAGCTTTTTGTTTTCCGGCTCGTAATCCGCCTTGATGCCCTTCCGGTTGCGGTAGCGCCACACGCAGTAGGCCAGGAACAGATTGACCACGACGAAGACAATCCCCGTGACCCAGAACGTGATCGATAACGTGTCATCGATCGTCGTCCAATTGGAAGCGATGGGCGTCAAGTACCACGGGCTCACGAAGTGAAAGAGTACGGACCCGACGACCAGTAGTACCAATACAATTGCCAAGACCATTAGCGTGTGCTCGGTTGACTCGACAGAGTTTCGTAGGCGACGAACTGCGGGAACGCTTATTCAGGGAACGCTTATTCTTTTGCGGAGCTCCTATCAAGCCACGCCGCCCGGCGCAGCAAGCAACCCGGATTACACCCAGGCTGCCGGCGTAATTTCGTTTTTTCCAGCGCTATTGTCAAGTCTGGTCAAGTCTGGTCAAGTCTGAGCGTATTCGAGCCAATCGGGCCAATCGGGCGGCGCGGGTTGTTCCGGGCCTCGGAACCCGTGGGTGCTCTAGAATCGAATGAGATCTGTTATCGTTCCGCTGGCCCGGCCGTTCTATCCCGCGTTCTCGAGCGAGAGGAGATTGACATGCGGCGCAGACTGTACGTGGTATGCCCCGATCTGAAGGCGGCGCAACAGACGATGAATGATCTGCTGCTCGCCCGGATCGACGACCGTCACATTCATGTGCTGGCCAAACGTGGCGCCCCCATGGACGAGCTGCACGAGGCCAATATCCTGCAGAAGACCGACGTGGTCCATGGTGCGGAACTGGGCCTCATCTTCGGGAGCATTTGCGGCTTGCTCCTGGGGGTACTCCTCGTCTTCGTCCCGCTTGGTGGCATCAAACTGCAGCTCGTAACGGTCCTCATCACTGTTGCAGGCGGCGCATTGTTCGGAGGCTGGGTATCGAGCATGGTGGCGGCGAGCGTGCCCAACACCAAGCTGCTCGCCTTCGCCCAGGACATCGAGGACGGCAGGTATCTGATGATGGTCGATGTGCCTTTCCGGCGCGTCGCGGCGATTCAGACGCTGCTGCACGACCGTCACCCGGAAGACAAGGACGGCGGCGTCGACCCGACCATGCCGGCGTTTCCCTGATCCGGGTCGACCCGGCGGGCCCCGAAGAGACTCGCCGGGTCGAACCGCTCGTCAACGCCCGGCGAGCAGCTGCTTGACGTCGGCGGCAATCTTCTCCGCCGACTGGCCGTGGCGCACGTACAGGCGCAGCCGCCCCTGCGGATCGAAGATATAGCTTCCCGCAGTGTGATCCACCGTGTAAGTGTCAGGCGTCTTTCCCGGCACCTTCTGGTAGAAAATCTTGAAGTCCTTGGCGACTCCGGCGATCGCTTCCGGATCGCCGCGCAGGCCGAGGAAAGTCGGATCGAACGCCGTGACGTACTGGGCGAGAAGCTCCTGCGTGTCGCGCTCGGGGTCGACGGTCACGAACAGCACCTGGAACCGCTTGCCGTCGTCGCCCAGCCGCGCCTTCACCGCCTTCATTTCCGCCAGCGTCGTCGGGCAGACGTCCGGACACTGCGTAAAACCGAAGAACACGAGTACGGCGTTTCCCTTGAAATCGGCGAGGGTGCGCACCTTCCCGGTCTGATCGGCAAGCCGCAACGCCTGGCCGTAGCCGGCTCCGGTGATGTCGGTATTGTTGAACTGCGGTTTGTCCGGGCCGCACGCGACGAGGCCGAGTGCGGCCAGCATGGCAACGATACGGAAAATCATCCGGGCATCGGCACGTAGTGGTCGATCAACAACGCCGCGAACAGGAGCGCCAGATACACGATGGAATAGCGGAAAGTGCGCCGCGCAAGGTCATCGCTGTAGTGCACATACAGCCGCGCCGCATAGGCGATGAAGATCCCTCCCAGCACCACCGCCGCAGCGAGATAAAGCCAGCCGCTCATTCCGTAAGCAAAGGGGAGCAGGCCGCAAGCGAACAGGATCAGCGTGTAGAGGAGCACGTGCAGCTGCGTGTACTTCCGCCCGTGCGTCACGGGGAGCATGGGCAGACCGGCTTTGGCATATTCCTGGGTGCGGTACAGCGCCAGCGCCCAGAAATGCGGCGGCGTCCACGCGAAGATGATCAGGAAGAGCAGCAGGGCTTCGTTGCCGATTTCCCCGGTCACGGCCGCCCAGCCGAGCACCGGCGGCATGGCACCCGATGCACCGCCGATCACGATGTTCTGGGGCGTGAGCGGCTTCAGAATGACGGTGTAGACGATTGCATAGCCCACGAACGTGCCGAGCGTGAGCCACATGGTGAGCGGATTGACGATCCCGTAAAGCAGCCAGAGGCCAAGCCCCCCGATTACGCCGGCGAATATCAGGGTCTGCGTCGAACTGAGCTCTCCGCGCGGGAGCGGACGAGACCGGGTCCGCGCCATCACTGCATCGACTTTCTGTTCGATCAGGCAGTTCACCGCCGCCGCCGCGCCGGCCACGAGCGCAATTCCCGCGGTGGCGGCAACCAGCACCTGAACCGGAACCCATTGCCCCGCGGGCACGGCCAGGAACATGCCGATCACCGCGCAAAAAACGATGAGCGATACCACCCGCGGCTTGGTCAGTTCGTAGAACTGCCGCAATTGATGGGTCTTGGTGCGGACGGCGGTCGCAGTCATGGCGATGCGGAAAAGTCGAAAATGGTGATGCAGAATGGAGACGCAAATCCCGACAGCAATCGAATCTTATCACCGCTCTGCGGAGGTCAGCCGATTCGCGAGTATTTGAGGAGTCGCTGGAGATCCTTGACCATCGCTTTCGGGTCCGGATCGCGCTGAAACCGCAGCATCAGGTTGCCGAGCGGATCGACGAGGTAGATGTGATCGACCGCATCGCGCTCGGCGGGCAGCGCAGCAAGTAGCGCCGAGCCGGCCGCGCGCACCACGTCGACCCCTTCGTAGAGCGAGGCGAACTCGGCTGGCGGCTGCATCTCATCGGTGACGAGCCATACCCGTGCGATGCGGTCGCGATCGACGCCCTGCGCAAGGCGGACCTGGCGCATGAAGTAGAGCTGTCGGCGACAGGGCTCCGCGCAAGTTCCGCTCGCCGCTTGAACCAGCACCCATTTTCCGCGATGCCCGTCGATGCGAAACGGCTTGCCATCGCGCAACATGAGGGTCGCCGTCGGCAGGTGGCGAGGATCGATCAACTCGCCGTGGTTCATGGTCCGGTCCGGGGTCCAGAGCCAATACGCGGCCCATGCGAGTACGAACGGCGCGACGGCGACCGCGAACATGGGCAACAGCGTCCGCCGGGCGCGGCGCCGCATGTGCGACGGCGGGTCAGCCGGCCCGGGCGCGTTTGAGGTTGAGAGCGACATAGAGTATGGCAGTCAACAGTGCGAAGATGTACCACTGCAAGGCGTACGCCGAGTGCTTCGCCGCACCGGAATCCGGAGTGGGCCAACGCCGCAGCAGTCCGTCGTCCTGCTGTCCATCGTTCCAGTCGCCGGTCTGCTGCACAACGATCGGTTGCATCGGGAGTCCCGACCACGACCGATACCAGGCGAGATCCAGGTTTTGCCAGACTCGGCCCGCCGGCGCGGGGTCGCCCAGCGCGAAAACATGCGCTGGCGGAACGACTGCGATTCCCTCTAGCCGAACCGGGCCCGCCGGTGTGTGCGGCGAGGGTAAGTCCTCCCGATTGCGCCCCCGCGCCACCCAGCCACGATTGACGAGCACGTGCAGATCGCTTCCCGCGATTCGCACGGGCATCATCACTTCAAAACCCGCTCGTCCAGCACGCGTCCGGTTGTCGACCAGGATACCGTGCTGACTCGCGAACTCGCCCTGCACCGTGATGCGGCGCCACGCCCATGCCTCGGCGTCGATCGGTCGCCCGGGAATCGTCATGGGCGCTTCGCCGGCCCGGGCCTCGCGTTGCGCCTGTTCCGTCTCCTTATCAGCCGCGCGCCGCAACTGCCAGCTTCCGAGCGAGACTGACAGTGCGCAAAATGCCACTGCCGCCGCGGTCGTGACGACGCGCGGGCGAAAACTCCAGAGGAGGCGGGGCGTCATGATGGGTTCGCCGGAAAGTCGCGCGTTCCGTTAAACTCGAGCGGTCGGAAAGACATTCTCGCCGCGCGGTGACTCGCATGTGCTGATTTTCATGTGCTGATTTTCATGTGCTGATTCCTATGCGCTATTTCGTCGTTGCCATGCTCGTGCTGATCCTGCTTTCGCTCGGCTCGGCGCTCTTCTACATGGTGAAGGATCGCGGCCAGTCGATGCGCACCGTCAAGGCGCTCGCCCTGCGGGTCGGCCTCTCCATCACGCTGTTCCTGATCCTGATGGCGAGCTACTACTTCGGATTCATCACCGACAGGATACGCTGACGCCTCGCACAAAAAATGACGCCGCACGATGTGCGGCGCGCCACAAGCCCCCGTTTCCGGAGGCATTCTCCCCTCCTCCGTGTTGTTCTGTTTCCCGCCGCGCGGTCAGAGCCAGTAGACCACCACGAAGAGGAACAGCCACACGACGTCGACGAAATGCCAGTACCACGCCACTCCCTCGAAGCCGAAATGGTGCTCGGGCTTGAAATGGCCCGCGATCGACCGGCCGAGTATGGCCGCCAGCATGATGCATCCGACCGTCACGTGGAAACCGTGAAAACCGGTCAGCATGTAAAAGGTGGAACCGAACGCACCGGTGCTGAGCTTGAGGTTCAGCGCGTGGTAGGCGTGCCCGTACTCAAAGATCTGGACGCCGAGGAACGTGACGCCGAGCGCGATCGTCGCAATCAGCCAGGCGACGAGCGCACGGCGCTGATTCACCTTGAGCGCCCAGTGCGCGAACGTGACGGTGACGCCCGAAGCGAGCAGGAGCAGCGTATTGATGGCAGGCAACCCGAACGCCGAGATCGTCGAGAACTGATCCTTCACGTTCGCCGGCCCGAACCCGGCCGCCGGCCAGGCCGCAGAATAGTCGGGCCACAGGAGCTTCTGTTCGGCGTCCGCCAGCCATGGCACGGAAAAAACGCGAATGTAGAAGAGCGCGCCGAAAAAAGCGGCGAAGAACATCACCTCCGAGAAGATGAACCAGCTCATTCCCCAGCGGAACGAGGCATCGACCTGATGATTGAAACGGCCGCCCTCGGACTCGCGCGCCACGGTGCCGAACCAGCCGTACATCATGTAGGCGAAGATCGCGAAGCCGATCGCCAGAAGCACGTAACCGAGCGCCAGGCCGTTCACGGTGAGCGCCGCGCCGAAGCCGAGAAAGAGCATCGCGGCTGCGGCCGTGATCGGCCATTTCGAGGGCGCCGGCAGGTAATAGCGGCCGGCGGAGTGGGTGGTACTTGCCATGCGGTTCTCCTCGAGACTGCTTGTTGCGCCTGGTTCCCGTTCCCGACCTGCGATCAACGGGCCACGAAGTGGACGACCGACAGGATCGTCAGCACGAATAGCGCCGCGCCGATCGCGCCGGCCACGATTATCTGCAGCGGCGTGAGCCGGAGCGAAGCGTGATCCTCGCCGCGCCGCACCCCGAAAAACGCCCAGAGCACGGTCTTTGCGGCCTGCAGCGGCGTCGCGCGGCGGCGTGAATTCCCGGACTTCGCGGCCACGTACGCCATCCTCAGCTTTCGCCGCCGGCGCGCGGAGTGCCCGCTGCGGCGTTCACTTCGAAGAACGTGTAGGAAAGCGTGATGGTTCCGATGTCTGCGGGCAGATTCCCGTCAAGCACGAACTGCACCGGCATCCTCCGGACCTCGCCCGGCTCGAGCCGTTGCTGGCGGAAGCAGAAGCATTCGAGCTTCCGCACGTACTCGGCGGCACGCTTCGGCCCGTAGCTCGGGATCGCCTGTCCGACGATCGGCACGCCCGAGCGGTTCGCGACCTCGTACTCGACCACCACCATTTCGCCCGGATGCACGCTTAGGCTGCGCTGCACCGGAGCGAATCGCCAGGCGGCGCCGTGCGAATTCGCGTCGAACTCGAAGATCACGGTTCGTGTGGCGTCGACCTGCGTATTGACCGGCGCCCGATCCGCATTGAGCAGATTGTTGATGCCGGTCACGTCGCAGATCGCCTTGTAGAACGGCACCAGGGCGAAGCCGAAGCCGAACATTCCCACCGCGATGACGGTGAGCCTGACGAGCATTCGCCGATTTTCAGCGGCGAGGCTCATCGTGTGAGGAACAGATACTTCGCCACGATCGCGAAGAAGAAGAGCGCGACGATCCCCCACAGCACCGCGGCGGTGATCCGGTTGTCGCGCACGGCGCGGCTGCGATCCGTCTCGCTCACTTGAGCACCGGCGGCGTCTCGAAGCTGTGGTACGGCGCCGGCGACGGCAGATGCGTCCACTCGAGGCTGTCCGCGCCTTCCCACGGCTGGGCCGCGGCCTTCTTCCCGCTCCGGATCGTCGCCACGACGATGTACAGGAACAAGAGCTGGGCCAGCCCGAATCCCCATGCGCCGATCGACGAGATGACGTTGAACTCGGTGAACTGCAGGCTGTAGTCCGGGATGCGTCGCGGCATACCGGCGAGACCCAGGAAGTGCTGCACGAAGAACGTCACGTTGAAGAAGACGAACGTGAGCCAGAAATGCCATTTCCCGAGCGTCTCGTTGTACATCTTCCCGGTCCACTTCGGCAGCCAGAAGTAGATCCCCCCGAACGCGGAGAAGAGCGCCCCCGCAACCATGACGTAGTGGAAATGCGCGACCACGTAATACGTGTCGTGCAGCTGCACGTCGATCGGCGCGATCGAGAGCACCAGGCCGGTGAATCCGCCCATCGTGAACAGGAACAGGAAGCCGCACGCGAAGAGCATCGGCGTCTCGAAGGTGAGGGAGCCGCGCCACATGGTCGCCACCCAGTTGAAGACCTTCACACCCGTGGGCACCGCGATCAGCACGGTGGCATACATGAAGTAGAGCTGCCCCTCGACCGGCATCCCGACGGTATACATGTGATGCGCCCAGACGAGGAACGACAGCACGGCGATCGACGCGGTCGCGAAGACCATTGACGCATAGCCGAACAGGGGCTTGCGCGAGAACGCCTGGATGATCTGCGAGATCACGCCGAACGCCGGAATGGCGATGATGTACACCTCGGGGTGGCCGAAGAACCAGAAGATATGCTGGTAGAGGACGGGATCCCCGCCGCCGGCAGCGTTGAAGAACGTCGTGCCGAAATGGCGATCCGTGAGGGTCATCGTCACCGCGCCGGCGAGCACCGGCATCACCGCGATCAGCAGGTAGGCCGTGATCAGCCAGGTCCAGCAGAACATCGGGATGCGCATCAGGTCCATTCCGGGCGCGCGCATGTTGATGACCGTCGTGATGATGTTGATCGAGCCCATGATCGACGACGCACCGAGGATGTGCACCGCGAAGATCGTGAGATCCATGGACATCGGCGCCTGGACCGTCAGCGGCGCGTACATCGTCCAGCCGACACCCGCGCCGCCGCCGGGGGTGAACTGCGCGGCGATGAGCAGGAGGGCCGCCGGGGGCAGCAGCCAGAACGAGAGGTTGTTCATGCGTGGGAACGCCATGTCGGGTGCCCCGATCTGCATCGGGATGAGCCAGTTCGCGAATCCCACGAAGGCCGGCATGATCGCGCCGAACACCATGATCAGCCCGTGGTAGGTCGTCATCGCGTTGAACCGGTCCGGGTCCACGATCTGTATCCCCGGCGCAAAGAGCTCGGTCCGGATGACGAGCGCCATGATCCCGCCGACGAAAAACATGGTGAGGCTGAACCACAGGTACAGCGTGCCGATGTCCTTGTGGTTGGTCGTGGTCACCCAGCGCATGATCCCGGAGGGATGATGCGCTGGGTCGTCGTGGCCGTGCGTGTCGGCAACTGCACTCATTGCGGTGTTCTCCTGATACGATTCTTTACTTGCGGGCCGCCTTGATGTCGGCAGGCAGCACCGCGTCACCCGACGTGTTCGCCCAGCTGTTGCGGGAATAGGTGATCACCGCGGCAAGCTCCACGTCGGTAAGCCGGTCGAACGGCGCCATCGCGGTGCCTTGCTTTCCCTTCAGGACCAGCGCGATCTGGGCGTCCTGGGGACCATTGACGACTTTCGATCCCGACAGGGCCGGGAAGGCCGGCGGCATACCCATGCCCGTCGGCTGATGGCAGGCGACGCAGTTCGCCTGATAGACCTTCTCACCGCGCGCCATGAGCGCAGCAAGATCCCAGGTCTTGTCGGGATCGTCGGCCAGCGCGGCCATCTTCTTTTTCCGGTCGCCGACCCATGCCGCGTATTTCTCGGCCGACACCACCTCGACCACGATCGGCATGAACCCATGGTCTTTCCCGCAGAGCTCGGCGCATTGACCGCGGTAGGTGCCTTCCTTCTCGGCCCGGAACCACGTGTCGCGAATGAAGCCCGGGTTCGCGTCCTGCTTCACCGCCAGCGCAGGGACATACCAGGAGTGAATGACGTCGGCGCCGGTGGTGAGGACACGCACTTTCCTGCCGACCGGCACGACCAGCGGGTTATCCACCTCGAGGAGGTAATTCTGTCCCTTGGTCGTCGTGCCGTAGATCTGATCCATCGGCGTGGCGAGACCCGAGACGAATGCGATGCCCTCGCCCTCGCCGTTCAAGTAATCGTAGCCCCACTTCCACTGGTAGCCGGTGACCTTGATCGTCAAATCGGGCTGCGCCGTGTCGCGCATCGCGAGCAGCGTCCGCGTAGCCGGCCAGGCCATGAGGATCAAGATGATGAACGGAATCACCGTCCAGAGCACCTCGACCAGCGTGTTCTCATGGAACTGCGCGGCGACATAACCCTTCGACTTGCGGTGCGCGTACATGGCGTAGCCCATCACGCCGAATACACCGACAAAGATGACGACACAGATCGCGAGGATGATCATGTGCAGATCGTAGACGTCCGCGCCGACCTTCGTCGCGGGCGTCTGAAGATTCAGCTGATAGGCTGCGTGCGCCGCCACGCCATGCGCTGCCATGCACAGGCCGGCGAGGACCCTGGCGAACTTTCCGGACATGCTCACCTCTTCTGATCGCTGGATAATCGTTGCGCAAGCGGCCCGGCAAGCGCGAGCCGCCCCGCGGCATTCATTTGGTGGCCGATGGGGAACTCGCGTCCGTGTGAGCACAGCGCGCGGCGCGGCTCCCGGCCGTGCATGCGCACGACCACCCGCGCCCATAACGGGTTGAATTCGCATGCCCGGGTCTCGCCCGCGTCCCGAATCTCGACTCTCAACGTGCCCTGCTCCGCAACGAACTTTTCGTAATCGCCGGCGTGGCGACTCACGCAGCAGAACGCCGCGGCGAGCGCCAGCATCTCCAGTCCGGCGAAGGGCAGGATGGCCCAGGCGCCAAACACGGCAAAGCCGGTCCCGATGCCAAACGACACGGGACACGGCAACCATCGCGGCCAGCAGTAACCGCAGCGCTCGCGGCGAGATCGCGCAGTTGCGCTGGATCGTCAGCCGTGGGGCCGCCTGCGGTCCGAATGCCTCCACGTTAGGGCGTGGCTCGTCCGTCATCGGTGTGCCTGCCTGGACGCGGGCGGGGGACCGCCTTCTTCTTACAACCCGTGATTTTACACATGCCGTCGATAGCGAACAAGCGCGCGCCGTCGCTGCGCCCGTACTCAATCAATCCCGCTGCCGAACCGACGACGCGCGATCAAATTTGATTATCTGCCTGCCATCGGCCGCCGCGCGCGGCCGCAACCTCCAGGCGTGGCCGTACACGATCTCGAAGCTCGCGGGCATTCGTCCCGCGTGCGCGGAGTCGGAGTAGGCGCGTGCGGCGCGCTGCCAGACCTGCCGGCCAGTGAGGCCGCGGCGCCGCGCAGCGAGCGCGTTGACCTGGCCTGATGCCCGCAGGTCCGCGATCAGCCCCTCGAACCGTGAATACGTGAGGGTCACGACCTCCATGTCCATCACGGGATCGGCGAAGCCGGCCGCCACCAGCATGTCGCCGAGATCATGCATGTCGACGAAGGGATGCACGTGCGGTTGCGGATCGCCCGCGAAAGCCACCCGCAGTTCCTTGAGCGTATCCGGACCCAGCGACGAGAACATGAGCAGCCCGTCGGGAGCCAGCACGCGGCCCCACTCGTGGAGCACGGCCCCGGGATCATCGCTGCGCGCGAGGGCAAGGTTCGACCACACGAGGTCGCACGATCCCGAGGCGAGGGGCAACCGGCCGCTGCCGGCGATGAGCGCGACCGGCGGCCGCGGAGCAAAGAGGCCCCGGATGCTCGCCTGCCAGCCGATGCGATGTCGGGTTCCCGATTCCGCGGGCGACAGGCCGACCGCAATCGCCGTCGCCGCCGGATAGCGCGCGCGCAGCTCCGCGGCGTTTCCGCCCACCTCTGCAATCCGCCGCGGCGCGAGCTTGACGTACTCGAGCCGCTCGCGCATGCGTCGCGCGATCTCTTCACCGAGGGGATCGTGGAACACTCCGCGGCGCGCAGCCCGCACGTTCGCGCGATGCGCCGCCATGCGATCGAGCCAGCCCGCCGCAGGCGCCGGCATCAGCGCTCTCTCCCACGCATCGCCGACGCGGCCGCGTCAGCGGTCGTTCGCAGCGTGCCCCAAATCATCCTGGCCGATGCAGCGCATGCCGAGCTTGGCGAGCAGGTCGCGATCCCGGGCTGCCTCGGGATTTCCCGTGGTGAGGAGCTTGTCGCCGTAGAAAATCGAATTCGCGCCGGCGAAGAAACAAAGTGCCTGCATCGGTTCCGGCATCTCCTCGCGCCCCGCAGAAAGCCGCACGAAAGCCTTCGGGATTGCGATTCGCGCCACCGCCACGGTGCGTACGAACTCGCTCCAGTCGAGCGGGTCGGTCTCCGCCAGCGGCGTTCCGGGTACCCGAACCAGCAGGTTGATCGGCACCGATTCCGGTGGCGGATCGAGCGCCGCCAGGGCCGCAATCAGCCCTGCACGCTCATGGCGACCTTCGCCCATGCCGATGATGCCGCCGCAGCAGACGCGCAATCCGGCGCTGCGCACGCGCCCGAGCGTCGCAAGTCGATCCGCGTAGGTGCGGGTCGTTATGATCTGCGCGTAGTGTTCCGGCGCCGTGTCGAGGTTGTGGTTGTAATAGTCGAGCCCCGCATCATGGAGCTGCTCGGCCTGCCCTTCGCGAAGCAGGCCGAGCGTCGCGCAGGTCTCGAGCCCAAGTGCCTTCACCTCCCGGATCATCGCGAGAACCGGCTTGAGGTCCTTCTCCCTGGGCCCGCGCCACGCGGCACCCATGCAGAAGCGGGTGGCGCCGGCCGCGCG
>JAABRB010000068.1 GCA_011391185.1 Betaproteobacteria bacterium | reverse complement strand
TCCGCCTTGCCTTCGGTGAGCAGTTCCAGCAGCGGCGAGCGATGGAACACGAAGCGCACGCCCAGCATGCCAGGCTGCTTGCGCCAGCCCTCCATCTTGCCGCGTGATTCCGGCAACTCCGGGTTGATGCGCCCCATGATCGCGAAGCGGTCCGGGTGTGCCTGCGCTGCGGCGATCGCGAGATCGTTGCGCTCGCCTTCCCACGATGGCGGGACGATCACGACGCGGTTGACGCCGGCGGCGTCCATCTCGCGCAGGAGTTCGTCCTTCTCGAGCGGGATGTCCCGCTGCGCCTTGACCGACTGGCGCGCCGGC
>JAABRB010000067.1 GCA_011391185.1 Betaproteobacteria bacterium | reverse complement strand
ACGGCCGCTCGGGCGTGTTCGCGCCCCAGATGTGCACTTGTGAATCCACAATCATCATTTCTGCGTATTCCTCGATCCATCTCCCTTCTCAATCCGGGAGATCGGGAGAACGTAAAATCGAGAGAGGGAAAATCTTTCGATCTCCCGCCCTCTCGATCTCACGGTATTCATCGCGCCGATTCGGCGCTGATGCCGGCCTCGCGGATGACCCGGGTCCAGCGCTCCAGCTCGGCTTTTATCATTTCGCGGAACTCCGCGGGCGAGCTGCTCGCCGGCACGAGCCCGATCGCCTCCAGGTGCCTGACGAACTCGGCGTTTGCGACCGCCTTTTTCATTTCCGCGTTGATGCGGTTGATCACCGCTCGCGGCGTGCCCGCCGGCGCAAGCAAGCCAAACCACGTCGTGTTGGTGAAGCCGGGCAGCGTTTCCGCGACCGCCGGCACATCGGGCCACGAGGCGAGGCGCTGCGGGTGGCCGATGGCGATGGCTCTCAGCCGGCCAGCTTTCACTTGCGGCCCGGTGTACGGGATGCCGCCGAAGATCGCCTGCGCGCGGCCGGCGATGAGGTCCACCACCGCCGGGCCGCCGCCCTTGTACGGGACGTGAACGAACTGGAAGCCGGCCATCACCTTGAGCAACTCGGCGCCCAGATGGTTGGGCGTCCCGAACCCCGGCGAAGCGAAGTTGATGAGCTTGGGTTGAGCCTTGGAGAGCGCGATGAACTCTTTCAGGTTCGCAGACGGCAGACCCGGATACACGGCCAGAAGGAACGGCGTGTAGACCCCGAGCCCGATCGGCGCGAAGTCCTTGACCGGGTCGTACGGAAGCTTCGTGCCGAGCGCGGGACTCGTCGCCAATCCCCCGGAAGTACCCAGCAGAATGGTGTAACCGTCGGGCGTCGCCCTGGCGGCGAGCCCATGTCCGATCGTCGCCCCCGCGCCCGGGCGGTTGTCCACCACGACCTGCTGTCCCAGCGCCTCGGTGAGCCACGCGGCGAACGCGCGCCCGGTCGGATCAGTCGAGCCGCCGGGCGGATACGGAACGATCATCCGGATCGGCCGCGATGGATACTTCTCCTGCGCCAGCGCGGGCGCCGCCAGCGCACAGCAAAGGGAAAAGAGAAAAGAGAAAAGAGAAAAGTAGACGCCGTTTCGTGCCGTAATCATCGCTTGATTCCTCCCTTTGTCCGAAATTTCCTGCACCTTACCCGTTACCCTTTTCCCTTTTCCCTTTTCACTTGGCGTCAGCCGGGAACGGGCATGGGCTTTCGGTCGGCGAGCGCGACCCAGCCGCGGATGATGCGGTAGAGCACCCAGATTCCCAGCAGCACCACGAACAGCCATGCGAACGGGATGCCAATGACGGTAAGAAACGCAAGGCCCGCGATCACGACCCACATGAGTGCGTACCAGAACGTACGGAGCTGCCAGCCGAAATGCGAATCGAGCCAGGTGCCGCGCGCCTCGCCGCGCTTCACGTAGTTGATAATCACGGCGATGATGGACGGCCAGCCGGTCAGGAAAGTCGTTACGATCAGCAACGGTCCGAGCATGCCCATCAGCGCGCTGAAACCGTGCAGGCCGTAGAGCACGTGGGTGAGCGTCACCATGCCTTCGGACGGCGAAGCCGGTGCGGCCTGGAGAGGGTCCACGTTGTGATCCATCGCCCCCCTATTCTTCACGCTGGCGGCGATAATATCAACCCGGTGACGCAGTGACGAGGTGACGCGGTGACGTTCAGCTTTACTGAGAAAGCCGGCCGGCGGAGGGTCAGTTCCGCCCGTCACTTCGTCACTTCATCACTTCGTCACTCGCCGCGCGCCGGGCGCGCTCAGTGCGCCCACCCGCAATGAGCGCCCCCCGTCGCGCTCTCGTTATCGGCGGTTCGATCGGCGGGCTGTTCGCGGCCAACTGGCTGCGCGCGATCGGCTGGGACGTCGCCGTTTTCGAACGCGTCCAGGACGATCTGGCCAGCCGCGGCGCCGGCATCGGCACCCACGACGAACTTCGCGCCGTGATACGCCGGCTGGGGCTCACGGTGGACGAGACCATCGGCGTATGGGTGAACCAGCGCATCTGCCGTGACCGCAGCGGCCGCGTCACCCATCAGCTCTCCACTTCCCAGCTCCAGAGCAGCTGGGCGCGGGTCTACCGGCTGCTCAAGGACGCTTTTCCGGCCGCGCACTACCGTTTCGGAATGGCGCTCGAGCGCATCGAGCAGGACGCCGGCGGCGTGACCGCGATTTTCGCCGACGGCTCGCGCGAACGGGGCGACCTGCTGGTCGGCGCCGACGGCGTGCGCTCGACCGTGCGCGAGTGCCTCCTGCCCGAGGCGCAGCCCCGCTACGCCGGCTACGTTGCCTGGCGCGGGCTGGTGGACGAGGCGACCTTCTCGCCCGCCGCGCACCAGGAGACTTTCGATTACTACACGATGTGCTTTCCCGAAGGCGAGATGATGCTCGCCTACCCCGTTCCCGGCCGCGATAACGACACCCGGCCGGGACGCCGCAGCTACAACCACATCTGGTACCGCCCGACGGATGGCCGCGAGACGCTGCCGCGGCTTTGCACCGACGCGAGCGGGCACTGCCATGGCATCTCGATTCCCCCGCCGCTGATCCGGACGGAAGTCACCGCGAGAATCAAGGCCGAGGCGCGCGCGCTGCTCGCGCCGCAGATTGCCGCGGTGGTGGAGCGGACCGAGCAGCTTTTTTTCCAGGCCGTCTTCGATCTCGAGTCGCCCCGCATCGCGTTGGGACGGGTGGCGCTGCTGGGGGACGCCGCCTTCGTCGCGCGCCCCCACGTGGGCGCGGGCGTGACCAAGGCCGCGCTCGACGCCGAGTGCCTGGCGCGCGAGATCAAGGCGGCGGACGGCGACCTCGATGCGGCGCTGTCACGCTACGACCACGAGCGGCGATTGTTCGGTTCCCGCATCGTGGCCCGCGCCCGGCGGCTCGGCGCCTACATCGAGGCGCAATTGAAACCGCCTGCGGAGCGCACCGAGGCGGAGCGCCAGCCGCCGCCCGAGTACTTGATGCGCGAGATCGGGACGATAAACCTCGACATCCGGGCACTCTCGCAGTAAGCCCGCGTCAAGAAGGGCCCTGGCGTTGCTCGAGCCCGGCGGCTGATCTGGCCGTGCCCGCGCGCCGGCGCAGCGCAAGTTCGCGCCGCACCAGCAGAACGCCGAGCACGAACCCTGCGATGTCGGTGTAAATCGCGCCCGGGAACGCGCCGGCCGGCATCACCAGCGCGATCCCGGCGGCGGCGAACAGCAGCCGCTCGCGCGCATTGAGGGGGCGCACCAGGTAGCCGACTACGCCGATCGAGGCGAGCCACACACCCGCCACCGCGGTGACCGCGGCGAGCGCGGCCGCGAACGCACTTCCCTGCAGGAGCAACGACGGCGAATAGATGAACATGAACGGAATCACATAGGCGATCCAACCAAAGCGCATGGCGGCGAACCCGGTGCGCATCGGGTCCGCGCCCGAGAGCGACGCCGCGGCAAACGCCGCGATCGCCACTGGCGGCGTGATCATGGACATCATTCCGAAATACAGAATGAACAGATGCGCGGCGATCGGCACGAATCCGACCTCGACCAGCGCCGGCCCGACCAGCGTGGAGAGCAGGATGTAGACGCCCGCCGTGGGCATGCCCATCCCGAGGACGATGCACACCGCCGCGGCGATGAGCAGCAGCACGAACGAGTTGCCGCCGCCCATCTGCACCAGCGAGAGCGTCAACCCGAAGCCCAGGCCGGAGATGTTGAGCACGCCGATCACGATGCCGGCGGCGGCGCCGATCATGAAGATGTCGAGCACCGCGACGCCGGTCTCGCGCAGCGCGTCGAGCGCGTCGCGCCAACGCAGGCGCCGGCCCTTGTAGCCGAACGCCACGCCGGCGGCGAACATGACGGCCGCCGAGGCGAGCGCGGCAAGCTCGGGAGACCAGTTGAGGAAGAACAGCGTCCCGATCAGGACAGCGAACGGGATCGGGAATATCCACCCGGCCTTGAGCGCGGGCCAGAATTCGGGGATGTCGGATTCGGGCACGCGCGTGATGCCCCGGCGAGCGGCTTCGAGGTCGGACACGATAAATAGCGCCGCATAGTAAAGCAGCGCCGGGACCAGTGCGGCGGCCACCACCTGGGCGTAGGCGATTTCCAGAAAGTCCGCCATCAGGAACGCGGCAGCGCCCATGATCGGGGGCATCAACTGGCCGCCGGTCGAGGCGACCGCCTCGATCGCGCCCGCGTCCACCGCGCGGTAGCCTGCCCCGCGCATGAGCGGGATCGTGATCACGCCGGTGGTGACGACGTTCGAAACCGCGCTGCCGGAGATCGAGCCGAACAGGCCCGAAGCGACCACCGCGATCTTCGCCTGCCCGCCGCGGTAGCGCCCGACCAGCGCCATCGACACGCGCGTGAAGAAATCCGAGCCGCCGGATTTGAGCAGCACCTGGCCGAACAGCACGAACGTGGTGACGATGGTGGTCACCACCACCATCGGCGTGCCCAGCAGCCCCGAGTTGTCCCATGCGAGATAGTACGCCAGCGTGTCCCAGGGCACCTTGCGCCCGGCAAGCTGCCCGGGAATCAGGTGGCCGAAGAGCGCGAGCGCGAGGAACGCAGCGATGATCACCGCGAGCACCGCGCCCGCGGTACGGCGCAACCCCTCGAGCACGAGCAGCATCACGATGAGCCCGGCAACGAGACCGTCGAGCGGATGCAACGCGATCAGCTCCGCCAGCACCGGGTAGCGCGCCGCCATGTAGCCCGCGGCCGCGGCTCCCGCCGTGGCTGCCGCCCAGTCGTACCAAGGCACCCGATCCGCGGGCGCCTGCTTCGATGCGCGCGTGGAAAGCAGGACGAGCGGCAGCGCAAGCGCGAGCATGCCGCACAGGTACTGCTCCGTGTAGAGCAGCAGCCCGACTTCCCGCGGAAGGTCGGCCGCCCAGGCAATCGCCCCGCAGGTAAGCAGGACGGCGAGCGCCGCCGTCAGGCCGCTACGCGCCGTCGGTCGGGCTTCTCCGGCCGCTGCGCTACCCGGCAGGCTCAACGCGCCGCCGCCTTACTTCGGCGGCCACTGGCCGGTCTCGGTGTAGAACTTGATTGCCCCGCCGTGAAACTGCACGCCGCCCCCGAAATTCTTCGACATGCCCTCCGGGTTGAACTGGCGAAGCGCCGGGAATGCGGCGGCGAGTACCGGCTTGTTGCCGTGCAACGCCTTGACCACCTGGTAGACGACGTCCTCCGACACCTTGTCATTGCCGAGTATCAGGTAATCGTAAGCCATGATCGCGGTCGGCTTTTCGACGCCCACGGCAATCGGCGACGGCGTGTAGACCTTTACATAGGCCGGCGGGACATGCTTGCGCATCGCGGCGACCGCCTCGGGCGAGGTCTCGATCGGGACCGCGCGCAGCCCGCCCACCTTGGCCTCGATTTCCTTGACCTTGCCCGCGCCGACCGCGAACATGAACGCGTCGGTCCTGCCCGCCGCGAAATCGTCGGCGGCCTTGACGACGTTCGGCACCGGGACCGGCTCGACGTCCTTCATCGTCAGGCCCGCGGTGGCGAGCGCGCCGTCGACCAGCACCCCGATGATCCGCTGGGTCGCCCACCCGGACGGCAGGCGCTTGCCCTTGAGGTCCTTCATCGTATGGATGTCAGAGTCCTTGCGCACGTACAGGCTGCTGCCGAACGGCGTGAGCACGGCGATCACCCGGATATTCGGATGCGGCCGGCCCTTGTAGATCACGGTGCCGGTCACCGCGTAAAGGGTCTCGAGCTCGTTGGCGAGCCCGAATTCGAGCGTGCCGTTGTTGATCGAGGGCACGTACGCGCTCGTGCCGCTATGCGACTGCACGCGCATCTGGATCCCCGCCTTCTCCGAAACCACCTTGGAGATCGCCGCCGAGGCCTGCGCCGTGTAGGCGGTGCTGGTGGCGCCGATGCCGACAGTTTGCGCGATCGCCGCCGGCACCGTCAGCAGCGCCGCAACCAACAGAGTAGCAAGTGTCCTAATTTGCATGGTCCTCCTCCTCCTTTAATGTTCGGCGCCCCGCGCCGGCCGCGATCAACCGCGCTCGTTCTGGCGAATCGCGCGGCGGCCTTCGAACGCCGACAGGGGCGGCATCTTGTAACGACGCAGCTCTCCCGGATCGGCCGCCGGCCCGGCGCCGGCCGGCCGGTCGCCCGCGATGGTCACCCGCTCCATCAGCCTGCGCTGCGGGTAATAGTCGTGCACCGCGCTGTGCTGCACCGAGCGATTGTCCCAGAACACGAGCATGTCGGGTTGCCAGCGGTGCCGGTATTGGTGCTCGTGGATCGCGGTCAGCCGGAACAGCATTTCCAGCAGCGACGCGCTTTCGCGCTCTTCCATGCCCTTGATGCACAGCGTGAACTGCGGGTTGACGTAAATCGACTTGCGGCCGGTGACCGGATGGACGCGAACCACGGGATGGGTGACCGGCGGATACAGTTCCTCGAAGCGCCGGAGCCGGCGGCGCCCCTCCTCGGTCTGCGCGAAGAGCGCCTTGAACGGCTTGAAATCGTGCACGGCCTCGAGCCCCGAGATGAACTGCTGCATCCGGTCCGACAGCCCGTCGTAGGCGGCGGTCATGCTGGCAAAGACCGTGTCGCCGCCCAGCTGCGGAATGATCTTCGAGCACAGGATCGTGCCCATCGGCGGGGCCTCGCGGAACGTCTCGTCCGAATGCCAGATATCGGTCGGCGGGGGCGGGTTGCCTTCCTTGTTGTCGTAGACGATCAACTCGGGGGTATCCTCCGCGTTGGTCGAGAACGGGTGCACGGAAAGCTCGCCGAAGCAACGCCCGAAAGCCATCAGCTGCCCGGACGATATTTTCTGGTCGGGAAACACCAGCACTTCGTGTTTCGCAAGTGTTTCACCCAGCGTCTTGATGCAGTCGTCGCCGAGCGGCTGCTTGAGATCGAGGCCGGTCACCTCCGCGCCCAGGAAAACGCCCACCCTGCGCACGCGCAGAGACTGACTCGCATTTACTGCCAACGCCAATGGCTCGTTCATTGAATGCCCCTCCTCGCCGGAAAACCCCGCCGTTCCCGCACCTGGGCGTCAGATTACCATTTGCGAGTATCCTTTACACGGTTGCGACGGTTGACCGCTCCGCGCCCGCCCGGGCCTGGACGGGCGCGCGCCAAGTCCCGGTATTATCGATTATTCCCGCACCGGGAACGGTGAGGTGCGCTATCGTGAAAAGGTGCGCGTCCCCCTTCCTGCACGCGGCGCGGAGTTTCATTATGTCCCGACACCTGTCATTTATCCCGCCCTCGCGGCCGCACCGCATGCCGTAGAATCTTTCATGGAGGACTACCGTGAAGACTGTTTCCAGGATTTTAATGGTGGTGTTGGTCGCGGCGTCGACTGCCGGATGGGCGCAGCCTTACCCCGCCAAATCGATACGGGTGATCGTTCCATTCTCGCCCGGCGGTGGCGTGGATTTCATTGCCCGCCTGGTCGGGCAGAAACTTGCGCAGGCGCTGGGACAGCAGATCATCGTTGAGAACCGTCCCGGGGCAGGCAGCGCTATCGGCACCGAGTCCGTGCTGCGCTCGGCGTCGGATGGCTACACTCTGTTGTCAATCTCCCCCAGCTACGTCATCAATCCAAGCTTGCGTCCGGGCAAGATCGACCCGCTGAACGACTACACACCCGTCGTGCTGATCGGCAAGGGGCCGTTCGTGGTCGTGGCACACCCGTCGCTGCCGGCTCGCAACGCAAAGGAGTTGATCGCGCTCGCCAAGGCGAGGCCGCGCGACATCGTCTTCGGCACCAGCGGCAACGGCACCATCGTGCACCTGTCGACCGAGCTGTTCCTGTACATGGCGAAGATCAAGATGACGCACGTCCCGTACAAGGGCGGCGCGCCGGCGCTGATCGATGTCATGGCGGGTCACGTCCAGCTGGTGTTCTCGCCGCCGCAAACGGGGCTCCCGCACGTGAAAGCGGGCCGGGTGCGCGCGATCGGCATGACGAGCGCAAAGCGCATCTCCACCGAACCGGACATACCCGCTATGGCTGAAGCGGTCCCCGGCTACGAGGCCACCAACTGGCACGCGATGATCGGGCCGAAGGGACTGCCGCAGGCGGTAGTGGACCGCATCCATACCGAGGTGCGAAAGATCATCGCCCAACAGGACATGGTGCAAAGGCTGCACGCAAGCGGTGTATTCCCCGACGGCGGCGGCTCACCCGATCAGCTACGGGAACTCATCCACAAGGACCATGAGCAGTGGCGCAAGGTGATCGTCCAGGCGGGCATCAAGGCGCAGTAACGGGAAAATCGTGATAGGTGATAAGTTATAAGGCACCCACGTGCTGCGCGGAAACCTTTTTTTGACCAGGCCTCATCCCTCATCCTTCGGGATTCAGGCGCAGGCGATGGAGTAGACGTCCTGGACCCCCGCGGGCAGCGGGTACTCGCGCCACGAGACCCCGGCGTCCTCGGTGCCGAACACCTGGCCGCAGCGCGAGACGCAATAGACCCGCGCGGAATCGCGCGGGTGCGCGGCCACCGCCATCATCGTGGCGCGAGCCTTCACGCCGTGATCGAAGCGCCGCCACGTCCGCCCCACGTCCTCGCTTCGGTAGAGCGAGCCATCATTGCCGCGGGAGGACTCTGACAGGCACGCGTAGATGACGCGCGGATCGTGCGGCGAGACGATGACGTCGCGGCAGTAGGTCAACGGCGAGTAGCGTCCGATCCCGATATCGCTCCAGGTAGCGCCGCGGTCGTCGGTCCGAAACACGCCCATTCGCACGGCGAGAAACGCCGCGCCCGGTGCCGCCGCACTGACAGCGAAGGCGTGCGAGTCGAGCATGCCCTCGGCGTCTTTGTCGCTGCCGATACGGCTCTTCAGATGCGGCTTCTCGGCGAGCTTGATGAGCGGTGCCGAGAGGTCCGCCCAGGTTTCGCCGCCATCGGTGCTGCGGATGACGCCGCTCACCTCGAGCGCCGCGTAGACGACATCGGTCAGAACCGGATCGACGGCGATACGCGTCACCCGCGTGGGAAACCCCATTTCGCAGTGGCCGGGTGACCTCGCACCGGCGAGCTTCACCCAGTTATCGCCGCCATCCTCGCTGCGATAAATACCGGCCGGCGCCACGCCCGCATACAGGACCCGCGGCCGCGCGGGATGGAACGCCAGCGACCACACCACCCTGCCGCGATCAGGGAAACCGAGGCGCTCCCACCGCGCGCCGCCGTCGGTCGTGCGATAAGGGCCATCCTGCGTGCCCGCGTACAGCACATCGGGTTCGCGCGGATGCACGGCAAATGCGCGCGCCTCGACATTTTCCGGAAGACCGGCGGCAAGCGGCTGCCACTCCCCGTCGCCGGCATGGCGCCGGAACAGCCCCCCGGTATAGCGCTCGCCGGCGCTCGATACCCAATGTCCTGCTCCTGCGTAGATGCGCGTCGTGCCGTTGCTCGACATGAGATCAGAATCGTGATTTCACGCCGTGACCGGGAGGGCTACGCCCTCCTGCTCACAGGAGTTGGCAACGTCGCTGACCGTGGTGCGGCGCATGTCGCGCACCCAGCGCAGGTCGTCGTAGTCGGTGCCCCGGTGCATGGTGCAGCGGTTGTCCCACATGACGAGGTCGCGCGGCCGCCAGCGGTGAGTATGGACGAACTGCCGCTGCGTCGTGTGCGCAATGAGTCCTTCAACGAGATCGCGCGCCTCCGCCTCCGGCATCTCGAAAATCCGCCCGATGTGAGACGCCAGATACAGCGATTTGCGGCCGCTCTCCGGGAGGGTGCGCACCAGCACCTGCGGCACGGGCGGCAGACGCCTGCCCTCATCGGCGTTGAATCCTTCGAAACCGCTCTTCTTGCGCGAAGTGGCGATCGAATGCTCGGCAACGAGGCCCTGGAGTTTTTTCTTCATGGCATCCGTCAACGCATCGTAGGCCGCGCGCTGGTCCGCAAACTCGGTGTGGCCGCCGACGGGCGCGACGGTGCGGGAATACAGCATCGAGGCCAGTCCCGGGCGGAATTTGAACGAGCTGTCCGTGTGCCAGAGCTTGTTGCCGGCCTTGTACATGCGCTGGCGGCTGTCCCCGGCCCAGATCCTGCCGTCCGGAGCGAGGTTTGAGATATCGGCGAAACTTTGATCCAGCCGTTGCGGCGTCACCTTCGGGTCCAGCACGCGGTCGGTCTCGACCGGGCCGAATCGCTGCGCGAAATCGATGTGCTGCTGGGGCGACAGGTCCTGGTCCGGGAATATCAGCACCGCATACTTCCAGAACGCAGCCTTGATCGCCGCCTCGTCGGCTGCCGGGAGCGGCCTGAACAGGTCCACATCGCCGATCTCGGCGGCGAAGCTCTCGGTGACAGGGCGTATCTCCATAAGTCCTCCTGACGGCGTGGCTGGTGACTGGTGGAAAGCAAGCTCCGCTCAGGGGGAAAACCATCCACTATTCACGAACCACTATTCACCCGCAGTCTAGTCCAGTGGGTGCGGGCGCGTCACCGGGTTCGGCACCGGCTCCCCGGCAAACCGGGCGCGCAGGTTTGCCAGCACCTTTCTGCCCCGCTCTTCCCGTATTTCGCGCGTGGTGGACCCGATATGCGGCAGCATCACGACGTTGTCCAGTCCGGTCAGCTCTGCGGGCACGCGCGGCTCGTCCCAGAAAACGTCGAGTCCGGCGCCGGCGATCGCCTTCCTCTTGAGCGCCGCGATGAGCGCCTGCTCATCGACGATCGCGCCGCGGGCGATATTGACCAGGAATCCATCCGGTCCGAGCGTCTCCAGTATGCGCGCGTTGACCATGCCCTTCGTTTCCGGCGTCGAAGCGCACGTCACCACCAGGCAGTCGGACACCCGCGCCATGGCTTCCAGATCGGCATGGTACGGCCAGGCAACGTCCGGCTTGCGGTTCGGCCCGTGGTAGTGAACCGGCATGCCGAAAGCTTCCACCCGCTTTGCGACCTCTCTCCCGATCGCTCCCAGGCCGATTATGCCGCAGGTCTTTCCGCCCAGTTCGCGCCCCGGTGGAAATGGCCCGTGCGGCCATTTCCCGGCGCGAATGAAGCGATCGCCCTCGCAAATCCGGCGCATGAGCGCGATCAGCAGCCCCACGGCAAGATCGGCGACCGCTGCCGTGATGGAATCCGGCGTGTTGGTCACAACCACGCCGCGAGCCGCGGCCGTATCGAAGTCCATGGTCCTTCTCGGAGAACCGAAGCTGGCGATAATCTCCAGGTTGGGCAGCGCGTCGATGGTACGGCGGCCACATCCCGCGAGCCCGGTCGTGACGATCCCGCGCACGCGCCCGCACG
This sequence comes from Betaproteobacteria bacterium, assembly GCA_011391185.1. Next base: position 1,039 of record JAABRB010000067.1, on the reverse strand, counting down.
CCTCCTTCAAGTAGGCATCCGTATCGTTCCTGGTCCACAGCTTGTGAACGACGTAATCGCGCTCGAGCTCCGCGAGCAGTGGCGCATAGACCGGCACCAGCACCAGGATTTCGGGTTTCATGGTCTCAACCCGAAATCCGTGATGAAGTGACGCAGTGACGTAGTGACGTAATGACGGACACCAAGCCTGGCCCCGCGCGCAGCGTACCGCCTTTCGTCACCGCGTCACCTCGTCATTGCGTCACTCAAATTTCAGTAGTGCGACTTGAAACTGATCGCCTCGCGATACTTGAGATCCTTGAGATCGATGTAGGACCGCTTGGTCTTCTTGTCCACCGTATACTGGATCTTGCGGTTGGTTTCATTGGTGGCGCGGATGTCCAGCAGTTCCAGCGATTCCTTGACTTCCCATTCGTGGGCGCCTGCGATGCCGGGCGGCGCGTAGATGATGGAACCGGCGCTGACCGGGAATTCCTTGCCGTTGATGTCGCGCACGGTCGCGTGCCCGGAGATCACGTAATAACAGGCCTCGATCGGGTGCCAGTGGAGCTGCTCGTAGGTCCCGGGCTTGTAGGTCGCGCGGCCCAGCCGCACCCGGTCCGTCATGAACACTTCCGGCCACCCCACCAGCCGCTGGTAGGTCTGGCCGTCGGTCACGCCGCGCCGGCCTTTGTAGCTCTTCTGGTTGATTACTTTCAGCGTCGCCTTCACCTTCATCTGACATCCTCCCAATAGCGCGTCGTCACCGCGTCACTGCGTCACTGCGTCACCTCGTCACTTGCCCTTGAACACCGGCTTCCGCTTTTCCATAAAGGCATTGCGACCCTCGATGTAGTCCTCGCTGGCGAAGCAATCCTCCACCATCTTCTGGCATAGATCGATGTTGCGGTCGGCGGGATCCTTGCGCAGCTGGATGAGGCACTGCTTCACCGCGGCCAGCGTGAGCGGCGCGTTGCCGGAGAGCGTGGCCGCGTAGTCCATCACGTACTTTTCCAGTTCCGCGGCGGGCAGCAGGCGGTTGACCAGACCCATCTGCAGC
>JAABRB010000066.1 GCA_011391185.1 Betaproteobacteria bacterium | reverse complement strand
AGGAGGGGTCCGCCCGCAGGGCGGGGGGTGGTTGCGGCTTCGATCAACGCCGCTCACCACCCCGTCCGCTACGCGTCCACCCCTCCTCAAAGAGGAGGGGAAAAGTTTCGCCCTTCCCCTCCTTGAAAAGGAGGGGAAGTCGCTAACGCTACGCGAGCGCAGCCGACACGATTGCCTGGGCCTCGCGCACGATGGCGGCGAGGTGCGCTTCGCTCTCGAAGCTCTCGGCATAGAGCTTGTAGATGTCTTCGGTACCCGAAGGGCGCGCGGCAAACCAGCCGCCTTCGGTGACCACCTTCAGACCCCCGATCTCGGCGTCGTTGGCCGGGGCGCGCGTCATCCGGGCGGTGATCCGTTGGCCCGCGAGCGACTCCGCCTGCACGTCCTGTGGAGACAGATTCTTGAGCCGGTTTTTCTGCGCGGGCGAAGCCGGCGCATCGATGCGCGTCGTAAATGGCGCGCCGTGCTTTTCGACCAGCGCGCGGTAGGACTCACCCGGATCCATGCCGGTCACGGCGGTAATCTCTGCGGCCAGCAGGCCGAGGATGATGCCGTCCTTGTCGGTCGCCCAGGCGGAGCCGTCGCGGCGGAGGAAGCTCGCGCCCGCACTCTCTTCACCGGCAAAGCACAGGCTCGCGTCCGCGAGACCCTGCGCGAACCACTTGAACCCGACCGGCATTTCGGCGAGGCGGAAGCCGCGTGCGGCCACCACGCGATCGATCAGGCTCGACGACACGAGCGTTTTGCCGACGCCTGCGGCGCGCGGCCAATCCGGCCGGTGCGCGAGCAGGTAATCGATCGCTACTGCCAGATAGTGATTCGAGTTGAGCAGTCCCGCCGAGGGCGTCACGATACCGTGCCGGTCGGCGTCAGTGTCGTTGCCCCAGGCGACCGCGAACCGGTCCTTCAGGGCCACCAGGCCCGCCATGGCATAGGGGCTCGAGCAGTCCATCCGGATCTTCCCGTCGTGGTCGAGCGTCATGAAACGGAACGTCGGGTCCACCTCCGAATTGACGACCTCGAGATCGAGGCCGTAGCGCTCCGCGATCGGTTTCCAGTAGCGGACCGCTGCACCGCCGAGTGGATCGACGCCGAGCTTCAGACCGGCACGGCGTATCGCCTCCATGTCGATGACGCTTGCGAGATCGGCGACATACGGTCCGACAAAATCGTGCTCTTCGGTGGTCCGCACCGCGAGTGCGTGCCGTGCGGTCAGCCGTCGCACGCTGCGGTTGGTGTCCGCAAGGAGTGCATTGGCGCGCCGCTCGATCCATCCGGTTGCGTCGGTGTCGGCGGGACCGCCGTGTGGCGCGTTGTACTTGATGCCCCCATCCGCGGGCGGATTATGGGAAGGCGTGATGACGACTCCGTCCGCGAGGCCCGCGGTGCGGCGCCGGTTGGCCACGACGATCGCGTGCGAGACCACCGGGGTGGGCGTGAAGCCGCCATCGTGCTGAATGCGCACGCGCACGCCATTTCCCGCAAAAACTTCGAGCGCGGCCTGCTCGGCGGGGTGCGATAGCGCGTGCGTGTCCTTCCCCAGAAACAGCGGCCCGTCGATGCCCTGCGCCTGCCGGTATTCGCAGATCGCCTGGGCGATTGCGTGGATGTGGGCCGCGTTGAAGCTTGCGGACAGCGCGCTGCCGCGATGCCCGCTGGTACCGAACGCCACACGTTGGGCGGGGTCGCGAGGATCCGGCAGGTGCTCGTAGAAAGCGCGTTCGAGCATCGCGGTATCGATCAGGACATCCGGCGAGGCGGGTTTTCCGGCGCGGGGATGAATGCTCATGTTTTCACGCAGCTCAATCTATCTCGGCGTCACGGCCGCTTCCTGCGGACGCGAAGGGGGCCGCGCGACGCTTCGCACTTTGCCTGGACATAGATTAACCCGCCCCGCTCCGTAGGTCATGAAACGGCTTGCCGGATTGTGGCGCGTGGAATTGACCTCGCGCAAGCGAAGACCGGCTGGCGCGGGTAAGCTTGGTCCAACGAGCGCGCGGCCCACGCAGGCCGTCGCGGACCAAAGGAGAATGGCGTGGCGACCGAGCAGGAGTGCATCCACCTCGGCTATTGCCCCTATAAGCACGATGCGGGTGGCGTGCCTGCGGGGCAACTCGTGCGCCACACCGTCGCGTACGTTCTTGCCGGCGGACGGGGCACGCGCCTCGGCGAGCTGACCGACTGGCGCTCGAAGCCGGCGGTGCCCTTCGGCGGCAAGTTCCGCATCGTCGATTTCTCGCTCTCGAACTGCGTCAACTCGGGGATTCGCCGGGTCATCATTGCCACCCAGTACAAGGCGCAGAGCCTGATCCGCCACATCCAGCGGGGGTGGTCGTTCCTCGACGGGCGGTTCAACGAGTTCATCGAGCTCGTCCCCGCGCAGCAGCGCGTCACGGCGGACTGGTACAAGGGGACGGCCGACGCCGTGTTTCAGAATCTCGACCTGCTGCGCCACCAGCAGCCGGAGTACGTGTTGATCCTGGCCGGGGACCACGTCTACAAGATGGATTACGGAAAAATGCTCGCCGAGCATGTCGCGCGGAAGGCGGACATGACGGTGGGCTGCATCGAGGTGCCGGCGGCGGAAGCGGCGCGGCAGCTCGGCGTGATGTCGGTCGACGAAGATTTTCGCATCAACGGGTTCCAGGAAAAGCCGGCTGAGCCGCGGCCGATTCCCGGCAGCGATGGTCAGGCACTGGGGAGCATGGGCATTTACGTCTTCAACGCCGCGTTTCTATACGAGCAGTTGATCCGCGATGCCGACGACCGGAAGTCCGGCCACGACTTCGGACATGATCTCATTCCGTACCTGATCGAGCGAGGCTACCGCGTGTACGCTCACCGGCTCGACGACAGTTGCGTTCGGCAAGCCGAAGGCAAGACGTACTGGCGCGATGTCGGCACCGTGGATGCCTACTGGGAAGCCAATCTCGAGCTGACGCGCGTTTCGCCGGACCTCGACCTCTACGACCAGAGCTGGCCCATCTGGACCTACCAGGAGCAACTCCCTCCCGCGAAATTCATCTTCGACGACGACGGGCGACGCGGAGCGGCCATCGATTCGATGGTCTCGGGAGGTTGCATCATCTCGGGGTCGACGATCAGGCGCACGCTCCTCTTCTCGAGCGTTCGGATCAACAGCTACTGCACGATCGAGGACGCGGTCATCCTTCCCGACGTGGAAGTCGGGCGCCGCGCGGTCCTCAAACGGGTCGTGGTGGACAAGAACTGTAGGATTCCGCCCGGCCTGCAGGTCGGCGTCGATCCCGTCGAAGACCGGAAGCGGTTCCACGTCACCGAAAAGGGCGTGACGCTGATCACCCCGGAGATGCTGGGGCAGGTCGTGCATCAATTGCGCTGACCGGCGCAGGGTGGGATCACGATCATTCGCGGGCTAGCCGCCGCCGCGCGAAGTCGGCAGAAACCCGCATAATGCGGACCCGACCTGCTCCGTTACGCCGATTGCACGGTGTCGTCGCCCGAACGCCCGCTTGACCTCGTGCTGGTGTGGCACTTCCACCAGCCTGACTACCGGGACTACACGACCGGCGAGTTCCGGTTGCCCTGGACCTATCTGCACGCCATCAAGGACTACGCCGACATGGCCTGGCACCTCGAGCAGCATCGCGAGGTGCGGGCGGTCGTCAACTTCGTGCCCGTGCTCCTCGATCAGCTCGAAGACTACTCCCGCCAGTTCGACAGCGACGCGCTGCGTGATCCGCTGTTGCGGCTGCTTGCGCGACCCGACACGGACCGGCTGAACGATGCGGAGCGCAGCGCGATTCTCGAACGCTGCTTCCACGCGAACCACCATCACATGATCGGGCCGTTCGCGGCCTATCGGCGCCTGAACGATCTGTTCGAGTTCGCGATGCGCCAGGGCGCCGAGGCGCTTGCGTATCTCTCCGACCAGTTCCTGTTCGATCTCCTCACGTGGTACCACCTGGCGTGGACCGGCGAGACCGTGCGCCGGGAGTCGGAGCTGGTGACGCGCCTCATGTCGATGGGACATGGATTCAGTAACACGGACCGGCTCGACCTGCTGAGGCTCATCGGCGAGATTATCCGGGAGATCATTCCGCGTTACCGGCGACTCGCCGAACGGGGCCAGATCGAGCTATCGGCGACGCCGCATCACCACCCGCTCGCGCCCTTGCTCGTCGATTTCGCGTCGACGCGGGAGTCGGAGCCGGGCGCGGCCCTTCCGAAATCGCCCGTCTACCCCGGCGGAAAGGCGCGCGTGGCGTTTCACATCGAATCGGCACTCGACGCGCACGAGCGACGATTCGGCGTGCGGCCGCGCGGACTCTGGCCCGCCGAGGGCGCCGTTTCGGGTGCCCTGCTCCGGCTGCTCGGCGAGCGTGGTCTCGAGTGGACTGCGAGCGGGGAACGCGTGCTCGCGAACAGCCTGGCGCGCGCCGGGGATGCACCGGTATCGCGCAAGGACTATCTCTACCGCGCATGGCGCCTGCCGTCGGCCGCGCCCGGACTGACGTGCTTTTTCCGGGACGACCGGCTTTCCGATCTGATCGGCTTCGAGTACAAGACCTGGAACGGGCGCGATGCCGCGGCGCATCTCATCGGCGAGCTCGCTGCCATTGCCGCGAGCGCGGAACCGGGCATGCGTCCGATCGTGAGCGTCATCCTGGACGGCGAAAACGCATGGGAGTGGTATCCGTACAACGGTTTCTACTTTCTCGAAGCACTCTACGAAGGGCTCACCGCGCACGCAGCGATCCGGACCGCGACGTATGGGGACTGGCTCGACGCACGGAACCGCCCCGGCGCGCCATCGACCGGGATTGGCGAGCTCGCGGCGCTCACGGCCGGGAGCTGGGTGCACGGCTCCTTCTCGACCTGGATCGGGTCGCCGGAAAAGAATCGCGCATGGGATCTGCTGACGGCCGCCAAGCAGTGTTTCGATCTCGTCGTCGCGAGCGGCCGCCTGGACGACGCGCACCGACAGGCCGCATTCGACCAGCTCGCGGTCTGCGAGGCGTCAGACTGGTTCTGGTGGTTCGGTGACTACAACCCCGTCGAGGTCGTCGCGAGCTTCGATCAGCTGTTTCGCGAGAATCTCAAGCGGCTCTATGCGTCACTCCATCTGCCCGCGCCGGCGGAACTTTCCGTGCCCATCAGCCACGGCAGCGGGAGGCCCGAATCGGGCGGCGCGATGCGCCGCGCCTCCTGATCGTCCTGCCCGCGGGTTTTCGGCAACCCCGGTTTGTCCCGCTTGACTTGCGTCAACGCATCGCTCGGCCGTAGGGTGACCATGAAGGGAGAAGGGCCGTCGCGACTCGCTATCTTGCAAGCGACAATCAGGGAGCAACAGCAATGGGAGTTGTCATCAAGGCACCGGAAGGTTTCCGCCGGCTCCAACGGAACGACAGATTGATCGAGGAACGGAGGCACGACAGCTACCGTTCGCCGGAAAAGTTATCCGAGCCGACGCGCTGTCCCGACTGCGGCGCCGAGTATCGGGATGGTCGGTGGCGCTGGGGATCCTCCGAAGGACCCGCACACGCGGAGCGTTGTCCGGCGTGTCACCGCATCCACGACCGGTACCCGGCCGGATACGTCGTCATCGCAGGCGAGTTCAGCGGGACGCATCGGGATGAGATCGTCAATCTGATCCGGAATATCGAGGCGCGCGAGAAGGCCGAGCACGCGCTTGCACGCATCATGGCGTGCGAGGACGGTGCAGAGGGCCTGACGGTGACCACAACCGACGCGCATCTCGCGCGCGCGATCGGCGATGCGCTCTCGCATGCCTACCGGGGCGAGCTGGAATACCACTACAACGAAAGCAACCAGCTACTCCGCGTTCACTGGAGTCGATAGCGAGGCGATGAAGAATGCGTGGGCCGGCAGCTTCGACCGGAGCACCAGGGTGCCGGGCAAGGCCCGGTTGTACGAACAAAGGTACGAACAAAGGTACGAACAAAGGTACGAACAAAGGGGGCATGTCCCTTCCCCTTCGTATACTCCCCGAAACGAAGAAAGGGCAAGCCCCTTGTATATCCCCTCCCACGCGCATGCGGGGCTCTTCGGACGCGTGTAAGCGGTCCACATGTCACTCGGGGAGTGGGTGGCGCTCCATGAAGTAGCAGAGGCAGTCCTGCCGGATGATCCGCGCGTCACGCGTGAGCATGGAGGGCATGACCGATCGGCGCAGGCGGACGCGCTCGCCGGCGAGCTCGAAATACTAGTTCAGCCGCGCACCGGTATCCGCGTCGAAGAGGTGGTATCCGGCGGGGTCGAAGTCGAAAGTCAGGCTGTCGCCGGTGTCCAGCGTCGTCTCCGGGTCGATCTTGGCGACGAGCGGCGTCGCGCCATCATACTCGAAGAAGACGAGCGACTCGGCACCCAGGGGTTCGATGAGCTGGACTTTGCCCGGGTTGCCGCCGGTGTTTCCGACGGTGACGTGCTCCGAGCGCACGCCCAGCACGACGTTCCGGCCGGCCAGCCCGGCGGGCAGGCCTGCGGGGAGGCGCTGCCGGAGGTGCGGCGTCGTGAACACGAGCCCGCCCTCGGCGGCTTCGATACCCCCGTTCAGGAAGTTCATCGTGGGCGTGCCGAAGAAGCCTGCGACGAACTGGGTCGCCGGCTTGCGATATATTTCCAGGGGCTTGCCGATCTGCTCGATGCGGCCGCCGTTCATCACGACGATGCGATCGGCCATCGTCATCGCCTCCGCCTGGTCGTGGGTCACGTAGACGAACGTCGCGTTGAGGCGATCATGCAGGTGCTTCAGCTCGGTGCGCATGTCGACGCGCAGCTTGGCGTCCAGGCTCGAGAGCGGCTCGTCCATCAGAAACACGGAAGGGTTATTGACGATGGTGCGCGCGAGCGCCACCCGCTGCGATTCGCCGCCCGAGCACTGCGCCGGACGCTTTGCGAGGAGCGGCGAGATGTGCATGGCCTCCGCCGCCGCCCGCACCCGGCTGTCGATCTCGGGGGCGGGGACTTTCTTGACCCGGAGCCCGAAGGCGATGTTCTCGTACACGGTCAGATGCGGAAAGAGCGCCAGGTCCTGGAAGACCATTCCGAGGCCGCGCTCCCCCGGCTCGAGATCGTTCACGATCCGATCGCCGATCGCGATCTCGCCCGACGTCGGCCGCTCGAGGCCCGAGATCATGTTGAGGGTCGTCGTCTTGCCACAGCCCGACGGCCCCACCATGATCAGGAATTCGCCGTCGCGGACCTGCAGGTTCACGCCCTTGACGGCGGTCTGCGCGCCGAACTGCTTGACGACGTCCTTGAGTACGATCTGTGCCAAGGCGTGCTTCCTCCTACAACCGGATGTTCCCGAGCGGCATGGTACGCATCACTACTTCCTGCAACTACTTCCTGCAACTACTTCCTGCAACTACTTCCTAATGGTCCCGAAACTGAATCCCTTGATCAGGTGCTTCTGGATGAACATTCCGAGTATGACCACCGGTATGGTGATGATGGTGCCTATCGCGGCCTGGGGCCCGAAAAGCCGGCCCTCGGACGCGCTCTGGAACTTGTTCAGCAGCACGGGCAGGGTCACGACGTCGGGGTGCGTCAGCGTCAGGGCGAGCAGGAACTCCGCCCAGTTCAGGATGAATACGAATAGAAACGTCACCACCATTCCGGAGGCGACCAGCGGCAGCACCACCCGCCGCAGCGTGTACATCCGTCCCGCGCCCATGATCTTCGCCGCGTGCTCGAGCGTGTAGGGAATCTCCTCGATGAACGTCAGCATCATCCAGATGGCGAACGGCAGCGTGGTCGCGATGTAAATCAGGCTCAATCCAACCCGCGTATCGAAAAGGGAGATGCGCGTTCCGAGCACGGTTTCGGTGGCAAGCGGAATCATGATCGCGAAGTACATCAACAGCGGTATCGCGATCACGATCGGCGGGACCATGCGGATCATGAGGATCGCGTGCCGGAAATGCTTCCCGCCCACGTTGAACCGCGAAATCGAATACGCGAGGAAGCTGCCGAGCAGCAACGCGATGAGCGCCGAGACGGAGCAGATCAAGAGCGAGTCGCCGAGCGGACCCCAGACGTTGAACGGCTGCTCCGTGGCCTCGCGTGCGACGCCCTTCTGGGAGGTGTCGAACACGAAGATCTGCGAATAGTTCTTGATCGTCGGCTCGTGCGGGATCCAGTGGGGCGGCCATGCCACCCACTCCCCCGATTCCTTGAACGACGTGGCGACCATCCAGTAGATCGGGAACAGGATGATGAGCGTCCAGGCGATGAGTAACGCGTGCCGGGCGAAGGTGTGCATCCGCTTCCGGCGCACGTTTTTTGCCCCGGCCCGGTTGGCCTGCTCGCGGGTCATGTCGGCGGGAGTGGTCATGGCGCCCGATGCTGTGCGACGGCGGCGCTCTGCCGCACGAGGAGATAGACCCCGAAGAAGATCAGCGTGGCGAAGATGACGAGCAGCAGGATCGAGGCCGCCGCGCCGAAGCTGAACTTGTTGAACACCCACACCTGTTCCCAGAGGTAGAACGCGATCGTCTGGGTCGTGGTGCCGGGTCCGCCGGCGGTGAGCAGCACCACCGGATCGAAGAGCTTGAGCGCTTCCATCGACCGGATCACCACCGCGATCACGATCGCCGGCTTGAGGAGGGGCAGCTCGACGCGCCAGAAGATCTGCCACGCAGTCGCGCCCATCACCCGGGCCGCGTTGATGAGCTGTTTCGGCAGTGACGAAAAGCCGGACAGGAAGATGAGGAACGTGAGCGAGGTCCATTGCCAGACATCCGCCAGAATGACCGACCACTGCGCAGCGAGCGGGTTGGACAGCCAGCGGATGCGGGGATTGATGCCGAACGGCTCGAGAAACGGCGCCAGCAGCTGATTGATCGGCCCGGAGTCGATATAGAGCATCGTGAAGTTGTAGCCGACCACCACCGGCACGATCATCATCGGGATCAGGATGATCGTGATGTAGAGCCCCCGTCCGCGAACGGTGTGCGAGACGAGCATCGCCAGCACGAAGCCGATCACCAGTTCCAGCGTGACGGCACAGCCGGCGAAGTAGAAGGTGCGTCCGAGGGCGGCCCAGAATCCCGGATCCGTAAGAACCTGCTCGTAGTTTCCGAATCCCGACAGGAACGCCTGCTCGAAGGGGCGGTTCGCCCGCCACTTGAGGAAGCTGATGTAGACCATCAGCACGAACGGGATGATGATGACGAGGAGGAAGACGGCCTCGACGAGCGTGAAAGGAATCAGGCGGAACACCCGTTCCTGCCCAAACCAGTTCCCGAGGCGGCGCAATGCGGAATCGCTGGCCGGCGCATTGCCGGGAACCGTGATGCGTGCCTCGCTCACGATGTGGCGTCAGACATTGAAGTGTCGGTCAACCGAAGGAACAGCGCGACCCCACGGCGCGCCGGCCTGGCCGGCGCGCCGTGATCCGCGGCGATCGGATGTCACATGTCGGGGAACTTTGCGCCGTACATGCCGCTATCCACGCCGGAGCGCCAGGCCTTGATCTGGTTGGCGCGGCCGATGTCCTCGGTCACGCGGTTCCAGCCCGCCTCGATCTTCTTGGCGGCGTCCTCCGGCTTCGCGGTGCCGCTCATCACCTCGGCGAGGCCGTTGTCGAGGATCTTGAAGTACTCGTAGTTGCCCTCGATCATCAGCAGCGAGACGGCATAGTTGGAGTTCTCCATGGTCGCATCCACGTGCTGCTTGCCGTAGCGCTTCAGGGTTGCCTCGTGCGTCAGGTTGGACTTGCGGAACGGATCCCAGAAGCCCTTCGGATTCGCGATCGCGTCGTCCCCGATTGACGGGCTCGTGAGCCACTGGATGTAGTAGTACGCGAGGTCCGGGTGCTTGCTGTAGGCGTTGACCATGTAGCCGGTGCCCGCCGCCTGCGGCGCACGCCGCACCTGCTTGCCCTTCCAGGAGATGGTGGGGATCAGGCAGGAGAGCTGCTTGTTCTTCACCACGCTCTTCTCGTTCGAATTGCCGTAGCCCGCGATCGACGGGAAGGACATCACCGAGAAGGCCTGTCCGCTTCCCCAGAATGGATAGATTTGCGGTGTGCCCCAGCCCTGGATGTCCGGGGGCATGTACTTGACGATCGAGGTGAACTTCTTGATCGCCTCGATGCCCGCCGGCGTATTGATCTGCGGTTTCATGTCCTTGTCGAACAGCAGCCCGCCGAAATAGGCCGGAAAGTGGCGATACGAGAAGTTGACCGAGCGATAGGCCATCGCGCCGTACATCGGCTGGTCGAACTTGATTCCCCAGCGCGTATCGCCGGCCTTCGTCTGGAAGTAGGCGGCCATCTGCTCCCACTCGTCCATCGTCGCCGGGCAGCCCGGCGCCTTGCCGAACTTGGCCTGGTACTCCTTCTTCACCTGCGGGTTGTCGAGGATGTCCTTGCGCAGCGCCAGGATGATGTGGTCCCCGTCGAGCACGAAGTTGTAGAGTTGTCCGTTGTAGTACTGCTGGTATTTCAGCCCGTCCGCGACGCCGGAGAAATCGGGCTTGCCCACTGCCGCGTACTTGTCGAGCGGAATGATCACCTTGGCGCCCACCGCATCGGGCATCGTGTACGGGAAGTCGTTGAAGATGTCGAACGACCCGGTCTTGGCCACCGCCTCGGCCATGATCTTGGAAGGAATGTCCGTGTAGCCGAGCGGCGTGCTGACGACCTTGATGTTCGTCAGCTTCTCCCACTGGTCGCTGTATTCCCCGATCACGTTGCGGAAAAGGGAGTTGAGCAACATGTTGAGCTCGACCTTCTCGATCTTGTTTTTCTTCATGTAGGCGCGGGCCATTTCGACTGCCCGGTCGGCGACCGGGTCGGCCGCGTGCGCGGGCATTGCGGCGAGCGATGCGCCCGCCGCGAACAGGAGCGCGACGACAGATACCGCGGGCACAGATACTGTTGGACGGTTCGGGTTCATCTGCAATTTCCTCCAGGGGTTGAGACCGGTTCGGGGTGCGGACTGTTTTCTTTTTGGTCGCTGACTCCCACGGTCTTGCGCTCATTTTAAGCACAAAGCCCGGACGGCAGGAAGAAATGGCGGTGGCCGTGGGACGACGGCTATTCCAGTCTCCGCTGAGTGCGGCGCAGCAAAAAAAGAATTTCGCCCGGCGCATCCCCCGATCGGGGGATGCGGCCCTCAGCCGCCGTGGCTGTGCGGACGGGATACGAGATGGCGGGTGAACCATTCGGCGGCAAGCCGGGCCATCTTGTCGAGCGCACCGGGCTCCTCGAAGAGATGGGTCGCACCGGCCACCAGCACGATTTCCTTCTCGCAGTGCAGCAATGTAAACGCCCGCTCGTTCGGCGGAATCACGTCGTGATCCTCGCCGGCCACGACGAGCAACGTCGGCGCCTTGATCAGTCCGAGTGCGCTGCGACTCGCGAGATCGGGTCGCCCGCTGCGGCACACGACGGCGCCGATCTCGTTGCGCAGCGCGGCCGCAACCTGCAGGGCGGCGGCCACGCCGGTGCTCGCGCCGAAGAGCCCGATCGGCAGGCGCGCCGTCGCGGCCTGCAGGCCGGCCCACTTCACGGCTGCGGAGAGCCGCGTCGTGAGCAGGCCGATGTCGAAGCGTGACTCGTAGACCCGATCCTCCCCGGCAGTTAGCAGATCCATGAGCAGCGTGGCGAGTCGCGCCTCGCGCAGAAGCCCCGCGACGACCCGGTTGCGCGGCGCGTGGCGACTGGATCCGCTGCCTTGCGCGAAAATCACGAGACCGGCGGCCTCCGCGGGCACGTCGAGCATGCCCGGCAGCCGCGCCGCACCCGACGGCACTTCCACGACGCGTCGCGTAGACCGGCGTGTCACACGCTTCCCGGGCGCCGCGGTCCGGCGTTGGTCCGGACGCGGCCGCCCGGGCGGAAATCTCGGCAAACGGTCGGCATGCGCTCCGCGCTCCTCCTGGACCAGGCGCGTGGCCTTCCCGCCGTTCAGGCGGGATGCACCGGCCGCACGCGCCGCGGCGAGCTTTCGCCCTCCAGCGCGAGTTTAGCCAGCTCGAAGTCGCGCTGCTGCGCCAGCGCCTTGGATACCGCATCGGCCGGTTCGCCGGCGGCCTCGAGCACCCGCCCGGCGAGCTGCAGGCTCGCTTCGACGGTTTCCGGGACCACCTCGCTTGCGCCGCAATCGAGCAGGTGCCGCGCGTGGCTCGAATCCCGCGCGCGTGCCACGATCTGCAGGTGCGGCCAGTGCCTGCGCACCGCGTGCACGGTATGCTGCGCCGAGATCGGGCTGTCCATCGTCACGACGACGCTCACTGCGCGCTCGGCGTGCATCCGCCGCAGGATTTCGACCCGGCTTGCGTCGCCGAAAAACACCGGCATACCGGTTGCGCGGTGCCGTGCCACCGCGATCGGGTCGACATCGAGCGCCACGTATTGCATGCCGCAAGTGTCGAACACGCGCGCCAGCATCTGCCCGACGCGCCCGAATCCCGCAATGATCACGTGTCCTGCGAGCTCGCGCGGGACTTTTGCCTCGGCCGGCACGCCACGGTGTGCATGATCGCGCTCGAGCGCGCGGCCCACGCGTCGCGCCAGGATCGCCACCAGCGGGGTCACCATCATCGTGAGGGCGGTGACCAGGAGCATGAAGTGCGCGGTGTCGCGCGGAAGCAGGCCCTGGGTTGCCGCGATGCCCACGACAACGAATGCGAACTCGCCGCCCTGACCGAGCAACAGTCCCGCCTCGACCGCCGTATGCCGCGGCAACCCGAACAGGCGGCAGAGCACGGCGGTGATCGGGGCCTTGAGCGCGAAGAGCCCGATCACCGACGCCGCGAGCCACAGCGGTTTCGCGGCGACGACGCGAAAGTCGGTGCCCATTCCCAC
>JAABRB010000638.1 GCA_011391185.1 Betaproteobacteria bacterium | reverse complement strand
CGGTGGGCGCCGCGATCTCCGCAACCTTGGCGTGGTTCGCCGGATTGCGCATGAAGCGCTCCGCGTCAATGAGGGCGGCCACCATGCGTACGTACGCGTCACGGTTCTTGGCGAGATTGTCCTTGCGCACCGTGAGCATCAGGTAGTGGTCGACGGGGCGCGGATCCTTCTGCGTCACGACCACCTTGAGGGGCTTCTTGCTCTCCTGCTCGATGACCGGGATGTCGTCGATGTGCAGGACGCCGTACTTCAGCTGTCCTGCGACCATCGCCGTGCCGACATTCGAGCTGAGCCCCACCTGCTGGACGTCGTCGATCTTCATCTTGCAGGCGACGAGCATGGTCCGCAGCGCGATGGATCGCGCGCCACCGACGGAGTCGACGCCGACCGGCTGCCCTTTCATGCCCTCGCAGCTCCCGGCGGGATCCATGGACCCGATCAGCCAGTCCGGATGCTCCATGCCCCAGATGCCCACCAGCGGGACTCCGGTATTCGAGACCTGGCTGATGATGAGCGGCGTGGGCGGAATCGCGGCCGCGATCTCCCCGGACGCCACCGCGCGCGAGGCAGCGGCGCCGGTCTCGAATGCCCGAACCGTTACATCCACGCCGCGCTTCTTGAAGAACCCCTCCTTCTCGGCCACCAGCATGATCGTGCCGCCGAAAACCGGCGGAATGCCGGGAATGCCGATCGTCATCTTCTCCTGCGCGAGGCTGACCGCAGGGGCCAATGCGAGCGCAAGCGCTGCGCACGCCGCACGGGCAAGCGTCAATGTCATTCCGTTGCGTTTCATCACTTTTCCTCCTCCTTCGGTGAGTTGCGTTCCTGCCGGATCGAGTGCTGTGCTGCTTCAGTGTGTCACTTCGAACTCCGCCTTGCGGGCGTCCGCCATCAAGGTCCCCCAGACATATTCGCGCAATTCCGCGAACCGCGGCTCGGAGAGCGTCGCGCGGGTGCGCGGCCGCGGAAGATCGACCCGGATGTCCTCGTGCACCCCGGCGGGTCGCCCTTTGAGCACGACGACCCGGTCGCCCATGAGCACCGCCTCTTCGATCGAGTGGGTGACGAACACCATCGTGGTCGGCCGCATCTCCCAGATGCGCAACAGCTCGAACTGCAGGATCTCGCGGGTCTGTGCGTCGACCGCGCCAAACGGCTCGTCCATCAGCAGCACGCGCGGCTCGATCGCCAGCGCGCGCGCGAGACCGCAGCGCTGCTGCATTCCGCCCGAGATCTGGTACGGATAGTGGTTCTCGAACCCGTTCAGGCTGACGAGATCGATGAACTGCGGCACCTTCTCGGCGATCACGGCGGCGGAAGCGCCGGCCAGCTTCACGCCGTATGCAACGTTCTGGTACACGGTCTTCCACGGGAAGAGCCCGAAATGCTGGAAGACCATCGCGACGCCTTCGCGCGGCTCCACGACTTTTTCGCCCTCGATCGAGATTTCACCTTCGGAGAGCGGCAGGAGGCCGTCGATCGCCCGCAGGAGCGTCGTCTTGCCGCACCCTGACGGGCCGATGATCGCGAGCACCTCGCGGCTTCCGACCGAGAAGCCGACGTCGCGATAGACCTGGTGGTCGCCGAAACGCTTTCCGGCGCCCGCAACGACGATGCGCGGCGGATCACCCGGCGCAGTTGCGTTGTGCTCGGCTGCCATGCTCGTTGTGGCCTCCATGACTCAACTCAGGCCGTCGCCGACGGCCACGTTTTCCGGCTTGATGTCCATTCCGGATGCCTTCGCCGCGAGCGAGATCAGTGCGGCGAAGTCCTGATCGGCGTAACCGTTTCCGATCAGCGTCTGGATGATGTCACGGGTGACCGAGGTAAGCGGCATTGGAACGTCGTGCGCCCGCGCCGCCGCGAGCCCGAGATCGACGTCCTTGCGCAACAGATGCGGCGTGAAGGTGACCGAGTAGTCGAGGTTCACCAGCGCAGGCGTCTTGTACTTCGAGAAATCCGAACCCATGACGCTCTTGTTCAGGAAGTCCAGGAACGCGTGCCGGGGCATGCCGACCTTGTTGGCGAGCACCGTGATCTCGGCAAGCGACTGGATCACCACCGCGAGGTACACGTTGTG
>JAABRB010000637.1 GCA_011391185.1 Betaproteobacteria bacterium | reverse complement strand
AGCGCGAGCCGTGTCGCACGGGGAATGCTGCTCGCCGAGCCGCCCTCGATCGATCTCGGCGAGATGACGGACAAGGGATCCATCAACCAGCGCGCAGTCCTCGCGCATCGCGCCGCGCTCGTCGACGAGCTGTACGCGGAGACGCTGTCCGCGAGAGTATTCCTGACTGGCGCGAGGACCGCACACGAGACAGGATGAGCTCGACAATGCATTAGACCGTCCCCTCCTTTTCAAGGCGGGGAAGCAAAAGCTCCCCTCCTCTCCGAGGAGGGGTGGTTGCGGAGCAACCGGGGTGGTGCACTGCGCCGTTCGAAGCCTCAACCACCCCCCGCCCTTCGGGCGGACCCCTCCTTGAAAAGGAGGGGAAGCAAAAGCTCCCCTCCTCGGAGAGGAGGGGATAAAGGACGGAACGATGGCAAAGCAATCGGGAATCTTCACCCAGTACGACGACGTGTGGCTGATTGACGGGTTGCGCACGCCGTTTGTGGACTACAACGGCGCGCTCGGACCGGTGTCACCGACCGACCTCGGCATCAAGGTGGCGCGCGAAACGTTCAACGCATCCGGCATCGATCCCGCGGACGTCGGGCACGTGTTTGCCGGCAACATGGCGCAGGCGAGCTTCGACGTGTACTGCCTGCCGCGCCACGTAGGGCTCTACTCGGGCGTGCCCGTCGAGGTGCCGGCCACCATGACCCAACGCGTGTGCGGAACCGGTATCGAGCTCATCATGCAGGCGGGCGATCGCATCAAGCTCGGGCAGATTGCGCTCGGGTTGTGCGTCGGCACCGAGTCGATGTCCCGCAATCCGGTTGCCGCCTATACGCACCGCAGCGGATTCCGCATGGGCCAGGTGGAGTTCAGGGACTTCCTGTGGGAGGCTCTGCTCGACCCGGCGCCGAACGCGACGATGGGCGACACCGCGGAGAACCTCGCCAAGCGATACGAGATCGACCGCGAGGCCACCGACCGGTTCGCCCACGAGAGCTTCGAGCGCGCGCTCCACGCGAAGCAGAGCGGCTTTCTCGCCGGCGAGATCACGCCCGTGATCAATGAATCCTTCGAGCTCCAGGGCTATCGACCGCGCGGCATCCGCCTCGGATCGAAGGCCGAGCGCCTCGATACCGATACCCACATCCGGCCTTCGCCGCTCGAGAAGCTCGCTCAGATCCGACCCGCCTTCGGCGGCGTGCAGACGGGCGGAAACAGTTCGGCGATCGTCGATGGCGCTGCAGCCGCCCTGATCGCCTCGGGCGACTACGCGCGCGCGCACGACAAGCCGCCACTCGCCCGCGTCATCGCCGGCACGGTCGTCGGTGTGCCGCCGGAGATCATGGGCATCGGCCCGGCGCCGGCGATTCGCATGCTCACCGAGCGCTGCGGCATCGCGCTCGATGCGATCGACTGCTTCGAGGTCAACGAGGCGTTCGGCGCACAGTGCCTTGCAGTCATCCGTGACCTCGGCATTGCGCGCGACCGCGTGAACGTCAACGGCGGCGCGATCGCGATCGGTCATCCGCTCGGCGCGACCGGCGTGCGCCTGACAGTGACCCTCGCGCGCGAACTGCGTCGCAGCGGTAAACGTTATGGTGTGGCGTCGGCGTGCATCGGTGGCGGGCAGGGCATTGCATTGCTCGTCGAAAATCCCGCCGCCGTCCACTGACGCTTCCGGGAAGTGCGCCGGGTGGCGCGCGCACGAGGGCGGTGCGGTCGAGAGTGCACGGTTCGTCCGGCGACGATGTACGCCTCTGCTATATTCGCTATTGATTGCCGCACGGTGGGCGCGGTCTCGCCCGCATGGAGTCACGCCATGTTGAGAATTCTGCTCATTGCCGCATTGTCGATCTCCGCCGGCGTCGCGTCGGCGCAGCAGATGTATCGCTACGTCAACCCGGAGGGGCACACCGTCTACTCGGATCGCCCGCCACCGAGCGGGACGTCGTACACGACTCATCAACTAAACTCACCGTCGTCCACGCCGCAGTCGGGCGTTCCGCAAACCCCGGTGCAGCCCACCGTTCAGGAGCCCACGGCGCCGACCGCCCCGGCGGAGCAGTTTCCGGCCGGCCAGGCCCTGGGCACCCTTCCGCAGAGCGCGGTCCCGGTGGACCCGTCCGCGGCGCGCGAT
>JAABRB010000636.1 GCA_011391185.1 Betaproteobacteria bacterium | reverse complement strand
GATCCCGTTCACCCGTGCGGTGATCATGGAGGCGCAGAAAGCGGTCGTGCGCGAAAACAAACTCGAGTCCTGCTACGTCCGGCCGATTGCATTCTACGGCTCGGAAAAGATGGGCGTGTCGCCGAAAGGCGCGCGCGTGCACGTGGCCATTGCGGCCTGGCCGTGGGGCGCATATCTCGGCGCCGAAGGGCTCGAGCGCGGCATCCGTGTCAAGACCTCTTCCTTCGCACGCCATCATGTGAACGTCTCGATGTGCCGGGCGAAGTATTCCGGAACCTACGCCAATTCGATCCTCGCGAACGCCGAGGCCGTCGATCACGGGTATGACGAGGGCCTGCTGCTCGACGTGGACGGATTCGTCGCCGAGGGCGCCGGCGAAAATTTGTTCGCTATCAAGGATGGCCAGATTTTCGAGCCGGAGATTGCCTCGGCGCTCGTCGGCATCACCCGGGCGACGATCCACCAGCTCGCGAAGGACCTCGGACTCACGATCGTGACCAAGCGCCTGACCCGCGACGACATCTACATCGCCGACGAGGCGTTCTTCACCGGAACGGCGGCCGAAGTGACGCCGATCCGGGAGCTGGACCGGCGCGTGATCGGCATCGGCAAGCGCGGCCCGATCACCACGCGGATCCAGAAGGCGTTCTTCGAGGTAGTCGGCGGCCGGAACCGGAAATACAAGAGCTGGCTCGCGTCGGTCTATCCCGCCGGAAAGAAGGGCGCGAAAAGTACAACCGTGCAAAAAGTGAAAAGAGTGAAGAAAGGGGCAGGCGGAACGCAAGGGAGCAAG
Source organism: Betaproteobacteria bacterium (assembly GCA_011391185.1). The sequence continues at coordinate 1,389 of JAABRB010000636.1, read as the reverse complement.
CGTTGATGGCCGACACGGTGCAGAAAGAGCCGGTGATGGAGGTGACCGAACGGGATCTCCCGCTCCACTGCCCCACGCCCCGCACGCCGGTGTGGTGCTATCACCCGCGCGTGTTCCTCGACGTCGTGCATGGCGGCGAAGCGCGGTGCCCCTATTGCGGCACGCTGTACGTCTACAAGGGTCCGCCTCCGAGCGGACACTGAACGCCGCGTCCGCGTGGTGGGATGATCGCCATGCCGCGTGTCGTGGTTGTCGCACCCAGCTGGATCGGCGACACGCTGCTCGCGCAACCGCTGTTCGCCCGGCTTCATCAGAAACTGCCCGGGCTCAAGCTGGACGCCCTTGCGCCCGTGTGGACCGCACCGGTGCTTGCGCGCATGCCGCAGATCGACGAGGTGATCGAGTCGCCTTTCGGTCACGGCGAAATCAAGCTGTATGACCGCTGGCGACTCGGCCGGCAGATCCGGACAGTACGCTACGACCAGGCGATCATTCTGCCGAACAGCTTCAAGTCGGCGCTGGTGCCCTGGTTCGCCGATATCCCGCTGCGGGTCGGGTTCGTCGGCGAATCGCGCTACGGGGTCCTCAACATCCGGCACAAGCTCGACGCGCAGGCGCTGCCTCTCATGGCAGAGCGCTATGCCAAGCTCGCCGAGCCGCCCGATGCGCCGCCGGTGCGTCCGTTGCGCGCAGCGCGCCTCGAAGTCAACGAAGCCAACCTCGTGATCACCCTGAGCCGGCTTGGTCTCAACCGGTCGCGTAGAGTCGCCGTGCTCTGTCCGGGCGCCGAGTATGGCCCCGCTAAGCGCTGGCCCACCGCCCATTTCGCCGCGCTCGCGCGCGCACTGGTCGGCCGCGGTCTGGCCGTGTGGCTGATCGGTTCGGACAAGGACAAGCCGGTCGCGGACGAGATTGCCGCACGCCAGGAGGACACCGTGCTCAACTTGTGCGGACGCACCGATCTCGGCGCCGCGATCGATCTGATGTCCCTCGCCAGCGTCGTGGTCAGCAACGATTCGGGGCTCATGCACGTGGCATCGGCCCTCGGCCGGCCGCTCGTGGCGATCTACGGTTCGTCGAGTGCCGACCACACTCCGCCGCTCAACCCCGGGGCGCGCATCGTCAAGCTCGACATCGAGTGCAGCCCGTGCTTCGCGAGGACATGCCCCCTCGGCCACTTCCGCTGCATGAACGAGCTCAAGCCGGAGCGGGTGCTCGCGGCCGTCGATGCGCCAGCCGGCGGCGCGCGGTCGCTCAGCGCCGCGAATCCCCCCTGATCAAGCGCGCGTGGCCGCGGGAACGCAGGTTTGGTTCCCCTCCTCTTCGAGGAGTGGTGGCACGCGGAGCGTGACGGGGTGGTGTGCAGCATTCGTCGAATCCCGCACACCC
>JAABRB010000635.1 GCA_011391185.1 Betaproteobacteria bacterium | reverse complement strand
CAGTAAGCGCCTCGACGTAGTGCGAGCCGCCGAGCGGATCGATCACGTCGGTGAGGTGCGCCTCCTCGCGGAGGATGTTCTGGGTGTCGATTGCGACGCGCGCCGCCGTGTCGGTCGGGCACGAGAGGACCTCGTCATAGGCGTCCGTGTGCAGGGACTGCAACCCGCCGAAGATTCCTGCCAATCCCTGGACCGTGACCCGTGCGATGTTGTTGAGCGGCTGCTGGCGGGTCAGGTCCGCGCCCGACGTCTGACCGTGGAACTTGAAGCGCCACGAACGCGGATCCTTCGCCCCCAGGCGTTCGCGCGTGACACGCGCCCAGATGCGCCGCCCGGCGCGGAATTTCGCCACTTCTTCGAAGAACGAGACCGAGATGTCGAAGAAGAACGTGAAGCGGGGCAGGAACGTGTCCGGGGCCATGTCGCGCGCGAGACAGTCATCAGCGTACTGGATCGCGGACGACAGGGTGAAGGCCATGGCCTCGGCAGGCGTCGCGCCTGCCTGCTGCACGTGCTGGCCCACGACCGACATCGGATTCCAGCGCAGCGCCATGCGATTGCAGAAGTCGATGTGGTCGACAAGGATGCGTCGCGCGCCGGGGAGCGCGATGCGAAAGAACATGTGGTTGGCGGCGAAGTGGGACAGGTAGTCGCTCTGGTTCGAGGTTCCGCCGATGCTTTGCCAGTCGACACCACGCCGCTTCGCCACGGCGAGCACGAACGCAAGCAGCGTGAAGGGCGAGGGATCGTTCATGGCGCAGGACGTGCGCGCAAGGTCGACGCCGGCAAGTGCCGTGTCCATGTGATCCGCGGTGTTGACGACCGTGCCGCAGGTGCCGAGCAGCTCGGCGTGCACCTCGTCCATGTCGTAGCCACGGAATACCGAGTTGCAGGGGATGAGCGACACCGCGCTCGCGCCCTGGGCGAGGATTCCGCGCAGGCGGTCGTTGTAGTCCTGCGGCGTGCCGAGACCGATCAGCTGTCGCTGGGTCCACGTGCGGCCGCGGTGCATGGTGGGGTAGATCCCGCGGGTGTAGGGCGGCTGACCGGGGAAGCCGACATCCTCCGCGTACCGCGAGCCGTCCCAGTCGCGCGGCGTGTAAAGCGGCTTGATCGGGATCCGCGACCGGTTGGCGATCTTCCGGTCCGTGCCGATGCTCTCGGCGTAGTCGGCCTGCCAGCGCGCCTCGGCGGCATCGAGCGGCAGTTGGGGGTCGAGGGGTTTGTTCAAGTGCTTCTCCTCAATGTCCGGTCGGGTGCGTGCTTCACGCGACGGCGCGCGCGGCGCGGATGCCGGGGGTGACCTCGCGGATGTACTGTTCGATCGCGTCGAGCGACGCGCCCGGATGGAACACTCGCGCGACGCCGGCCGCGTGAAGCATTGCCTCGTCGGCGTCGGGAACGATGCCGCCGACGACCACCGCCACGTCCGCAAGCCCGGCTTCGCGCAGCGCGGCCATGAGCTTGGGCACGATCAGGTGATCGGTCGCGAGCGACGACACGCCGATCACATCCACGTCCTCCTCGATCGCGAGCTTCACCACCGCCGCGATCTCCTGCCACGGCGGCGTGTAGATCACTTCCATGCCGGCATCGCGCAGATGCGCGGCGACCACGCGGCTGCCGCGATCGTGGCCGTCGAGGCCGATCTTGGTCACCAGCACTTTCGGGCGAATTTCCACGGTCAGCGTCCTTCGACGGGGGCGCGCAGCAGCGCCACGAAATCGCGGGCGATGCGCCGCGGCGCATCCTTGCCGCGGTGATACCAGGTCTGGGACCAGTTGAGGGCACCGATCAGCATCAGGCGCAGCGCCCGCCGGTCGACGCCCGGCGCGAGCGGCAGCGCGTCGACCATGCTGCGAAAGAGCGCCTCGTAGCCGTCGCGCAGGCGAACGAGCTCAGCGGCGACGTCCGGTGCGTCGGAGGGATGCACGCGAATCACGACCTGTGCGTAGTTGCTCGACTGGAGCAGCGCCTCGAGGTGCGCGACACAGCCGGCCTCGAGGCGATTCCACGGATCGTGCCGCGCCTTGATCGCGGTTGCCACGGCCTCCGAGATGCGCCGTACTCCAGCGGCGTACACCGCGACGAGCAGCTCACCCTTGGAAGCGAAGTGGTAGTAGAGCGAGCCCGGCAGCATGTCCACCGCGCCTGCGATGTCGCGCATCGACGTCGCGGCATAGCCCTTCTCCCGGAAGAGGC
>JAABRB010000634.1 GCA_011391185.1 Betaproteobacteria bacterium | reverse complement strand
CTGGCTAATATGCGTTTCCTCTCGCGCGGCTTCGAGCGCTCCAAGACCGGCGAGGCGATCCTGGCCGCGGTCACCGTCGGGCTGGCGCGCGATCCCAAGACGCTGCCGAGGCTGCAGCGCCCGCGCGCACTATCGAACGGCGCGTCGGCCACGGTGGAGCTCCTGAAAGTGCTCCTGCGCATGAGCGCCGAGCGGCACGGGGTGGCCGCCAAGGTGATCGCCACCACCGATGACCTCGAGAAGATCGCGGCCGAAGACGACGCCGATGTCCCGGCGCTCAAGGGCTGGCGGCGTGAGCTGTTCGGCGAGCAGGCCCTGAAGCTCAAGCGCGGCGAGCTTTCGCTCGCGGTCGAGAACGGCCGCGTGGTGCCGATCGGACGCTAGCGGTTAGTTTATTTCGTGACGATTGTCGTATCGCGGCCGATCAGCTTGCCGAGCTGGCGGAGGCGATTCTTCAGCCGATCGCCGGCGAGGTCGGCGAGATCGCGCTGCAGCCGCAGCACCAGACGCCCGCGCTCGACCGCAAGCGGCGCGCGCGGCAATACCCCGGGCATCGAAGCCGAGACGATATAGGCCACGCGCATGGCCGCACCGAGGATACGGGCGCGATCCAGCAGCCGCGTGGTCGCAAGCTCCCGCACGCGCGGCGAAAGCTCGTCGCCGCCGAGCCCATCGTGACGGAAGAACACCGAGAGCGCGAGGAACGCCCGCCCCGCGTGATCGACGCCTGTAAAGGTGGCGTGCGCAATGATGTTGAGCGACTGCTCGCCGCGATAATCGGGATGCGCGCGCCAGCCGATATCGGCGAGCAGACATGCCGCGTGGCGCAGCCGCCGCTCCTCGGGCCGTTCCTCGATCCCGGTCGAGGCCATGAAGTGGTCGGTCCATTTCACCAGCTCTTCGCCGTGACGCGGAGAGCGCGAACGCAGGAGATTGAGATCGGCGGCGGCCGCGAGCAGCGGGTCCTTGCGCTGCTCCTTCGGGTCGAGCAGATCGTGCAGCAGCCCCTCGCGCACGCCGAGCGCCGAGAGCACGAGCTGCTTCGGCTCGCCGAGACGAACGATTTGTTCGAGCACCATGGCGCCGAAGGGCAAGAGCGGCCGGCGCGCTTCGGACACCACGTCGATGCGCGACAGCGTATCGGGATCGACCCGATGCACCAGGCGGGCAAACTCGTTGGCCTCGCGCGCCGGGATCGTATAGCCGTGGGTCACGTGCAGCGGATAGCCGGTCTGCCACATGTGCAGGCGCGCCATCGAACGCCAGGTGCCGCCAACCATGTAGAACGTGCGCTTCCTCAGCGCCTTCATGATCGGCTCGCGCGACAGCGCCTTGCGCACGATCTTTTCGGCCTTGTCGAGATTGTCCCTGGAGGCGTCGGCGAGCGCGAGCACGCCGAGGGGAAGCGTCACGCCCTGCCCGATCTTGCCGCCTTCGACGTCGACCAGTTCGAGCGAGCCGCCGCCGAGATCGCCGACGATGCCGTCGGCGCCGTGAATCCCGGAGATGACGCCGAGCGCGGAAAGCCGCGCCTCCTTCTTGCCCGAAAGCACCTCGACCGGCGCGCCGCAGGCGGCCTCGGCCTGAGCGATGAACGCGAAACCGTTCTTGGCCTCGCGCACGGCGGCGGTGGCGATCGCGTAGATTTTTTCGACCTGCATCACGTCGCAGAGCGCCCGAAAGCGCCGGAGCGCGCCGAGCGCTTTCTTGATCGCGTCGGCCGGCAGCCGGCGTTTCGAAGCGACCTCGCGGCCGAGGCCGCAGAGAATCTTCTCGTTGAAGATCGGAGTGGGACTGCGGATCAGCCCCTCGTAGACGACGAGGCGGACGGAGTTGGAGCCGATGTCGATGACGGCGACCGGGCGAACGTGCGGCAGCCGGCCGTGGGCTTCGAGGGCCGCCGATTCAGCCGCGGTCGGCGCGGCGGACGAGGCTCCGAGGAGAAGAGTCTTTAAGAGATTTGCCACGGCCCGATAAGCTCGGGTTCGTCATGAAGTAGCGGTGGGCGTTGAATGATTCTTCGCCATGCGCGGGCACTATGCGGGTGCTGGACCCGTCGGGCAAGACCCGCCAGCTCTGTTCGTTATCTTTCAGATTGGCCACCATAATCTGGTCGAGCACCTGTTGATGAACCGTCGGGTTGAGAATCGGGCAGATCACCTCGACGCGGCGATCGAGGTTCCGCGGCATCAGGTCGGCCGAGGAGATGTAGACCGCG
>JAABRB010000633.1 GCA_011391185.1 Betaproteobacteria bacterium | reverse complement strand
TTCTCGGCGTTGAGGCGGCACTATCTCTATCGCATCGTCAATCGCAGGGGAGAGCTTGCGCTCGATCGGGACCGGGTCTGGCGCATCGCCCGGCCGCTCGACGCCGAGGTGATGCACGCGGCGGCCCAGCGGCTCGTCGGGAACCACGACTTCACCACTTTCCGCTCGGCCGAGTGCCAGGCCAAGTCGCCGGTGAAGACGCTGGACCGGCTCGATGTGATGCGCGCGGGCGAAGTGATCAACGTCATCGCCGAGGCGCGTTCGTTTCTGCACCACCAGGTGCGCTCGATGGTGGGCTCGCTCGTGCAGGCGGGCGAAGGGAAATGGAGCGCGGACGATCTTGCCGCCGTGCTCAAGGCCCGCGACCGCGCGCGCTGCGGCCCGGTGGCGCCAGCGTGCGGGCTGTATCTGACGAAAGTCGAGTATTGACAGAACGCTGTCATTATGACAGTATATTGCTATGTCTAGATCCAATAGCGACGCCATCACCGATCTTGTGTTGGAGATCTTTCGCCTCAATGGCGGGCTGTTGGCCGCCGGCGACGCGCTGGTGGCCGATCTCGGTCTGACCAGTGCGCGCTGGCAGGTGATGGGCGCGGTGGCGTTGTCTCCGGTGCCGCTGCCGATCGCTCATCTCGCGCGCAACATGGGGCTGACGCGGCAATCGGTGCAGCGGATCGCCAACGAGCTGGCGACGAGCGGGCATCTTCGCTTCGCCCCCAATCCGCATCACGAACGGGCCAAGCTCGTGCTGCTCACCGACAAAGGCCGCAGGGCATATGAGAGCGCAACCAATCGATGGCGGCCTCGCGCCGAAGCGCTTGGAAGAGGGCTAGGGCTCAAGCCGATCGACGCGGCGTCCGAACTGCTGCGAACGATTCGGCAGCGGCTCGACGATGAACCGGTCAAACACGGAGGGCGCCATGCGCTGGAAAGGCACGCCTGATCGCTACGGCGTCGTTGCGATCGCGATCCACTGGATCAGCGCTGTCCTGATCGTTGCGCTCATCATCTCCGGCTTCCGCGCGGCGGACACAGTCGATGCGGCGGCCAAGGCCGCCGTTCTGCAGTTTCATGCGGCGGCGGGGATCGCCATTCTGGCGCTCACGCTCGCGCGGATCGCATGGTGGTACTTCGCCGACGACAAACCGCTGCCGGTCGGTGGACTGCCGCCGTTGCAGGAGCGGCTGGCCAAGGCAGTGCACGTGATTTTCTACGTCGTGATACTCGGCATGGCCGCGAGCGGGATCGGTATGTTGGTACTATCCGGGGCAGGAGCCATCTTGTTTGGCGGTGCGCCGGGTCCGCTTCCTGACTTCTGGAATTACCTACCACGGGTGCCGCATGGAATCGGCGGTCGTTTGCTCGTTGCGCTACTCGTGCTGCACGTGGGCGCCGCGCTCTATCATCATTTCGTGCGGCGTGATCGTCTGCTTGCACGCATGGGAATCGGCCGCTGAAGGCGGCGAACGACTCGCATGTCTTATGCAAAATACTGGTCGAGAACGCGGCGATAAATTGCGGTGAGCTTCTTCAGGTCCTCGACCGGCGCGTGCTCGTCGATTGCGTGCATGGTGCGGCCGACGAGGCCGAGCTCGAGCGCCGGGCAATAGTCCTTGATGTAGCGCGCGTCCGAGGTGCCGCCGGAGGTGGAGAGCGCGGGCTTGTTGCCGCCGCTCTCGGTCACTGCGCGCGAGAGAATCTCGACGAACGACCCCGGCGTAGTCACGAAGCTCTCGCTCGCAGGCTCGTAGGAGATACGAAAAGCGCTGCCCTGGGCGGCCGCCTTGCAGCGCTCCTCGATCAGCGCGCGCAGGCTTTGGCTGGTGTGTTGCTCGTTGAAGCGGATATTGAAGCGCGCGTGGGCCTCGGCGGGGATCACGTTAACCGCGCGATTGCCGACGTCGATCGAAGTGATCTCCAGATGCGACGCCTCGAAATGCGCCGAGCTCTGGTCGAAGGGCTCGTCCTGCAATTTCGTAAGCATGCGCAGCAGCGGGCGTATCGGGTTCGCCGCGCGTTGCGGATAGGCGACGTGGCCCTGCTTGCCGAATGTGGTGAGCGTGGCCGAGAGGCTGCCGCGGCGGCCGATCTTGATGGCGTCGCCGACGGCCTCGGTGCTGGTGGGCTCGCCGACCAGGCAATGGTCGAACTTCTCGCCGCGCGCCGCGGCCCAGGCGAGCAGCTTCTTGGTGCCGTTGATCGAGGGGCCTTCCTCGTCGCCGGTGATGAGGAACGAGATCGAACCCTTGGGCTTGGCCTTGGCGACGTAATCGAGCGC
>JAABRB010000632.1 GCA_011391185.1 Betaproteobacteria bacterium | reverse complement strand
AGGCCAACACCGAGGACGACAAGAGCTCGATCGAGAAGGTGTTCGCCTGCGGCGACATGCGCCGTGGCCAGTCGCTTGTCGTATGGGCGATCCGCGAAGGCCGCCAGGCCGCGCACGCGGCCGACAAGTTCCTGATGGGATCGACGACGCTGCCGCGCTGACTCAGCGCGCGACGCCCGCGGGTACGGTCGCCGTCTGACCCGGTGCGGGCGCTGCAACCGCGGGCTCCGGCCAGCGGAAATCGTCGGCGCGGCCCTTGACGGTTTCGGCCGGCAGGCCTTCCACCAGCGTGCGGGTCGCGGTGGAATCCATCGGCACGGTGCGCGGGCCGCCGCCGGCGAGCGCGCCGGTCTGCGCCGATGGAACCGAGAACGAGATCACCGGACCCGCGACCGGCCGCGGGCCGGGTCCCGGATCGGGCGTGTCCAGCGGCAACGAGGGCGATCCGGCGCGCGCGGCGAACAAGCGCAGCAGATCGCGCTCGACGAAATGGGCGAGCTTGCGTCCGCCGGCGCGGCTGAAATGCACGCCGTCGTTGAGGCGCAAGCGCCGCAACTGACCGTCGAGCGCCGGGCCCATGACGATGAAATCGCCGCGCTCGTTGACGAAGCCGTCCCAGATATCGACGAAGGTCACGCCCACTTTCGCCGCGCGCTCGCGGAAGATTTCGTTCAAGTAGGGCATGTCGGCCGAAAGCTTTGGCAGCCGCATGGACGGCAGCCCGACCATATAAACCGTAACCTTGGTGTCCTTGAGCTTGGTGAGGAAGTCCTCGACGCGCTTGGCATAGAGCTCGCGCCAGCGGTCGGAACGCGGCTCGTGTGGTCCGGCCTCGTCGCGGATCACCTGGCGGTCGTTCATGCCGAGCTGCAAAACGACGGCGGTCGCCTTCTCGGCGGCGACCATGGGTGGGCCTTGCTCCATCCAGTCGAAGAAATCGGTGCGCACCAGGCCCGATGAGTCGCGGGTCCGCTTGATGACGGCGACCTCCGGCCGCTCGGTGGCGAACGCGTCGGCGAGTCCCTGCGCGAGCTGGTCGGCCAGCGTATCACCGAGCACCAGCACGTATTCGCTCGCCAGATTGAGTCGCACGCGATCGGCATCGGCCGCCGAGCCGAACACGATGCCACCGACGCGTTCGGCGGGCGGTTCGACTTGCTGCCGTGGTTCGAGGTCGCGCGGCGTGTTGAGCAGACCGCGTTGCGGCCGGAACGGATCGCGCAGCATGAAGTAGCGGTCGTCGCGCGTATCCTGGGCCGCCGCCGCGCCAGCGAAGGCCGACAGCGCGACAAGCAATGCAGCGGCGTGGACGGGCCGGATCATCGGGTTCACTCGGCTCCAGAACCAGAGCGATGGCCGAGTTTAGCGCCAATTTCAAGGCTGTTCGAGGATGCCTTTCAGCGGGTGCGACGCAGGCGCTCCAAAAGTGCCAGCGTCGCGAAGCCGTCCGGCACCAGTCCCGAGCGCGCCTGGAAATCGCGCACCGCCGCGCGCGTACCGGCGCCGAGCCGGCCATCGGCCTCGCCGCGATAGAGCCCGAGCGCACCGAGCCGTTCCTGCATTTCGGCGCGCTCCGTGCGCGACAGCACCTGTTCCTGGCGCGGCCAGGCTTGCTGGATCGGATCGCCGCCGCGGATGCGGTCGGCAAGATGGCCGACGGCGAGCGCGTAGGCTTCCGAAGGGTTGTAGCGCATGATCACGCGGAAATTTCCGACCACCAGAAATGCGGGCCCGCGCGCGCCGGCCAGGATCAAGAGCGAGGCTTGATCGGACGGGCGCGGGAACGGCTTGCCGCCGGCGCGGCGCAAGCCGAGCCGCTCCCACTCGGCAAGCGTCTTACGTACCGCGCGGTCGGCGAGCAGGAAATCGAAATTCTGCGGCAGCACGACCTCGTAGCCCCAGGTCGCGCCCGCCTGCCAACCGGTGCGCTTCAGGTTGTTTGCGGTCGAGCCGACCACGTCGGCGATGGAATTGACGACATCGCGCCGGCCATCGCCGTCGAAATCGACGGCGTAGCGCTTGAACGAAGTCGGCATGAACTGGGTCGGGCCGAAGGCGCCGGCCCAGGAGCCCTTGAGGTCGGCTGCCGGCACGTCGCCGCGCTCCAGAATTTCGAGTGCCGACAGGAACTCGTCGCGGAAATAGTCTTGCCTGCGGCCGATGCAGGCGAGCGTCGCGGTCGAGCGCAGCACCGGCCGCTCGCCCGCCATGCTGCCGAATTTGGATTCGATGCCCCAGATCGCCGCGATCACATGGCGATCGGCGCCATAGGCCTTTTCCGCCGCGTCGAACACGG
>JAABRB010000065.1 GCA_011391185.1 Betaproteobacteria bacterium | reverse complement strand
GCGAACTGCGGCCAGCCGGCGATCACCTTCCACCGCGCAAGCCGGGAAAGCGGGGATGTGGCGAGCACGAGCCCGGAGTACGGAATGACCACGATCACCAGGGTGATCAGGTAGAGGACGGAGCGCAGGAAGATCATGGGCAGAGCGCCTGCGCGACGGCCGCGAGATCGGGGTGAACCAGCGTGCCCTCCGGCAAGCCGCCCGCATCCCGGGTGTCCGCGCCCTTTCCGGTGAGCACCAGGATCGGCTGCGCGCCGACTGCCGCCGCGGCCTGGAGATCGCGCAGGCTGTCTCCCACCGCCGGCACGCCGTCGAGGGGCGTGTTGAACCGCTCGGCGATCTCGAGCAGCATTCCCGGGGCCGGCTTTCTGAACGCGGATCGCGACTCGGCGGTATCCGGGCAATAGAAAATCGCCTCGATCCGCCCGCCTGCCTGGCTTGCGGCCCTGATCATCTTGCTGTTGATCGCGTTCAGGGTTGCCATGTCGAAAAGCCCGCGGCCGATCCCCGACTGGTTGGTGGCGACGACCGCCCGGAAGCCGCCGTGCGTGAGCCGCGCGATCGCCTCGAGCGCGCCGTCGATCGGCAGCCACTCCGCGGGGCTCTTCACGAACTGCGCGCTGTCGTGATTGATCACGCCGTCACGGTCGAGGATGATGAGCTTCATGGGTGAATGGCAACTCTACCCGGCAAGCCTGGAGATGTCGGCGACCTGGTTCATCAGCGCGTCGAGCTGGGCGAGCAGGGCGAGACGGTTGCTGCGCAGCGACTCATCTTCCGCCATGACCAGCACTTCATCGAAGAACCGGTCCACGTCGGCGCGCGCGCCCGCGAGCAGCTGCAGCGCATCGGCGTAGGCCTGGCGCTCGACAGCCGCTCGCGTGGCGGGCGCCAGTCTCTGCACGGTTGCGAACAACGCCCGCTCGGCCGCATCGCGAAGGAGGCTTGCATCGGGCATGGGCCGCACCGAGTCGGCCTTCCGGAGGATGTTGCGAATGCGCTTGTTCGCGGCTGCCAGGCTCTCCGCTTCGGGAAGCTTGCGAAAAGCGCGCACCGCCTCGAGGCGCGGAATGACCAGGTCGATCCGGGTCGGGCGCTGGCCCACGACGGATTCGATTTCGTCGGCCGCGAAATCCCGGTCGCGCAGGTACGAGCGCAGGCGGTCCAGCATGAACTCGTGCAGCCGCTCCACGGTGTCCGCAGCGAGCATCGACGCACCATAGCCCGCGCGTGCCAGGCCCAGGAGTTCGACGCAATCGAGCGGCAGCGTGTGCTCGATGAGGATGCGCAGCGCGCCGAGCGCCGCGCGGCGCAGCCCGAACGGATCCTTGTCGCCCGTGGGCGCGAGGCCGATGCCCCAGATGCCGGCCAGCGTGTCCAGCTTGTCGGCGAGCGCGACGGAATCGCTCATCCGGTCGCCGGGCAGCTCATCGCCGGCGAATCGCGGGCGATAGTGCGCCTCGATCGCGAGCGCGATGCCCTCCGGTTCGCCGTCATGGCGCGCGTAATGCATGCCCATCACACCCTGCAGCTCGGGAAACTCGCCGACCATGCCGGTGAGCAGATCGGCTTTCGCGAGACGCGCGGCGCGCCGGGCGAGTGCAACGTCCGCGCCGATCTTGCCCGCGATGGCGCCCGCCAGGCGCTCGATCCGCTCGACGCGATCGAGCTGGCTGCCGAGCTTGTTGTGGTACACGACGGTGGCGAGCCGGGGAACGAAATGCTCCAGGCGCTGGCGCCGATCCTGGTCATAGAAAAACTTCGCGTCCGCCAGCCGCGCGCGCAGAACCCGCTCGTTGCCGTGGATGATCTGGCCGGGATGCACGGTTCGCAGGTTGGCGATGAGCAGAAACCGGTTGAGCAGCTTGCCCTGGCCGTCGATCAGCGGGAAATACTTCTGGTTCTGTCGCATGGTGAGCATGAGGCACTCCTGCGGCACCTCCAGGAACGCCTTTTCGAAATGGCCCGCGTGACACACCGGCCACTCCACCAGCGCGGTCACCTCGTCGATCAGCGCGTCACCGGCCGCAAGGTGTGCTCCGCCCGCGCATTCGCGCAGGAGCGCCTCGATTCGCGCGCGGCGCTGCTCGAAGCTCGCGATCACGTGCCCCTTCTCCTCCAGGTCGCGCTCGTAATCCGCGGCATGGCGAATCTCGATATCGCCCTCGGACAGGAATCGGTGGCCACGCGTCGTGCGGCCGCTGGCGAGGCCGAGCACGGTTCCGGGGACGACGCGATCGCCGTGCAGCATCACCAGCGCATGGACGGGCCGGACGAACTCCGCGTCGCCCGCACCCCAGCGCATGAGCTTCGGCACCGGCAGCCGGCGCAGCGCGTCCGCAACGTGCAGTTCGAGTACCGCGTCGACTCTCCCGCCGGTGACGATGGACGGGTATGCGAACTGCTCGCCCTTCGCGCCCTGCACGCGCGTGAGCGCCGCGACATCGACGCCCTGCTTCTTTGCAAACCCCAGCAGCGCCGGCGTTGGATTGCCATCCTTGTCGAACCCTGCGCCGACCGCGGGACCGAGTGCGGTGCGCGCCTGGTCCGGCGCCTGCTCCGCCACCCTGTCGATGATCACGCCCAGACGGCGCGGCGTGGCGAACACGGACAACGAGGCGTCCTGCGGCGCGAAGCCGTCGTCACGCAGCTTCCGGGCCAGGGTATCGGCAAACGCGACGCCGAGGTCTCGCAGCACCCTGGGCGGCAGCTCCTCGGTGAGGAGCTCGACAAGCAGCGGCGCGACGCTCATTGCGCGCTTTTCAGCATCGGAAAGCCGAGCGCCTCGCGTGACGCGAGATACGCCTGCGCGACCTGGCGCGCCAGCGCACGCACGCGCCCGATGTAATTCGCGCGCTCGGTCGTCGAAATCGCGCCGCGCGCGTCGAGCAGGTTGAAGGTGTGCGAGCACTTCATGACCATCTCGTAGCCGGGCAGCGGCAGACCGGCGTCGAGCAACCGCTTCGCCTCGGACTCGAACTCACCGAAGAGCCGCAGCAGCCAGGGCACGTTCGATTCCTCGAAGTTATATCTCGATTGCTCGACTTCGTTCTGGTGATAGACGTCGCCGTAGGTGACGCCCGGCGCCCACACCAGGTCGAACACGTTCTCGACGCCCTGCAGGTACATCGCGAGTCGCTCGAGCCCATAGGTGATCTCGCCCAGCACCGGCCGGCACGGCAGGCTGCCGACTTCCTGGAAGTAGGTGAACTGGGTCACCTCCATGCCGTTCAGCCACACTTCCCAGCCGAGGCCCCACGCGCCGAGCGTCGGTGACTCCCAGTCGTCCTCGACGAACCGGATGTCGTGCGCGGACATGTCGATTCCGAGCGCGCGCAGGCTGTCGAGATAGAGGTCCTGGATGTCGTCCGGCGAGGGCTTGAGGACGACCTGATATTGATAATAGTGCTGCAACCGGTTGGGGTTGTTGCCGTAGCGCCCGTCCTTCGGGCGGCGCGAGGGCTGCACGTACGCCGCGTCCCACGGCTCCGGGCCGATCGCGCGCAGAAACGTCGCCGTGTGAAACGTTCCTGCGCCGACTTCGAGATCGTAGGGCTGCAGCAGGACGCACCCGCGCCGGTTCCAGTAGGTCTGGAGCGTGAGGATGATTTCCTGGAAAGATTGCATGGGCGGGCGCATTCGTGGCAGCCCGCAATTCTACAGGCCCGCTGTCGGGTTCTTCCCCTCCTTGTCAAGGAGGGGTGCCGGCGGCGGCGGCGGGGTGGTTGTGGCGTCGATCCAGCTCGTACATCATTTCTTGCATGCGCTCTGGAACACCACCCCGGCTAGGTGGGGACGAAGGGGCCCCCACCCCCTTCGTGCGCAGCCACCCCTCCTCGGAGAGGAGGGGAAAGTCCTGCCACTCGCTCATCCAGCCCGCCGCCGCGCGGACCGGATTCCTGCGCCGATGCAGATCAGGGACAGCAGGATGACGGGATAGTTGCCGGCGAGGACGTACGGGGTGGCGCCGACGCGGCCCTGGACGGTTTCCGAAAGCACGCCTTCGGTGAACGACGGCAGCCGCGCCAGGACTTTTCCGTCCGCGGCCACGATCGCCGTCACGCCGGTGTTGGTGGCGCGCAGCATCGGTCGCCCGGTCTCGAGCGCCCGCATGCGCGCGATGCGCAGATGCTGCGCGGGAGCGAGCGAATCCCCGAACCAGGCGACATTGCTCACGTTGACCAGCAGGGTCGCCTCGGGGAGCTGGCGGATGATCTCCTCGCCGAAGGCGTCTTCGTAGCAGACATTCACGGCAACCCGCTGTCCGGCGATCGCAAGCGGCCGCTGCCGGGCACCGCCCGCGGAAAAATCGGAGAGCGGGATCTTCAGGATCGCCAGCACCCAGCCGAAGCCCGGCGGGATGAACTCGCCGAAGGGCACCAGGTGGTCCTTCGCATAACTCTGTCTCGGCGACGCCCCGATGCTCACGACCGCGTTGTAGTAGCGCCCGCCCGTATCGCGCATCGGCACGCCGACGAGGAATTCGCCGTTTCTTGCCGCGGCGCGCCGCCGCAGCCGCTCGAGATAGTCCGGATCGACCGCTTCGAGCAACCGCGGGATCGCGGTCTCCGGCATCACGACCAGGCGTGCGTCGGTCGATTCGGCGAGACGCGCGTACGTCGCGAGCGTGCTTTCGTAGCGACCGGGAACGAACTTGAGCGACTGCGGGATGTTTCCCTGCAGGAGGGCGACCGGGATCGCATCGCCCTGCGGCGCGGTCCAGGTCATGCGCGCGAGCGCCACTCCCCCTGCGGCAACGATCACGAACAGGCCGATCGTGATCCACGCAGCCGGCGCGCGCCGGATGGCGAGGGCGATACAGCCCGCTGCCAGTGCGGTGACGAACGACACGCCGAACACACCGGCGACCGGGGCGTACCCCGCGAGCGGCGAATCGAGTTGGGAGTAACCGATGGTGAGCCATGGGAAGCCGGTGAATATCCAGCCGCGCAGCCACTCGGCGAGCGTCCACAACGCAGGGATGAGCACGAGGGCCCGCATGGCTGGCGTGGCGCCGACGTGCGCCTGCGCGTATCCGACGGCGGCCGGATACAAGGCGAGGAAGGCGCAGAACAGCACGGTGGCGATCGCCGCGAGTGGCGCCGGCATCATGCCGAAATCGTGCAGGCTGACGTACACCCAGCTCACACCGCCGAGGAACAGGGCGGCGCCGAACGCAAAACCAAGCCACGCTGCTTCGCGCGCCGAGCTTGCGCGCAGCCAGAGCCAGACCAGCGCCGTGAGGGCGGCCAGCGGCACGTAGAACGCAGGCCAATCGCCGAAACCCGCGATCGAGATCGCGCCCGCCGCGATCGCGACCAGCAGCCGGATGCGGGCGGACGAAAGGATCAAGAGGAGGCAGGCGCCGGCGTCGGCGCCGGGGCGCGCTCGACCAGCAACGCGTGCAGCCGGCGTGAATCCGCGCGTAGCACCTGGAATCGCAAGCCCTCGGCGACGATCGACTCGCCGCGCTTCGGCAGCCGGCCGAACTTGCTGATCACCAGGCCGCCGACGGTGTCGTGCTCGTCGTCGGCAAAGTTTGTTTCGAACCGCTTGTTGAAGTCGCCAATCTCGGTCTGGGCCTTCACGCGCCAGCGGCCGGCCTTCTCGCGCAGGATGTTGTCCTCGACCTCATCGAAGTCGTACTCGTCCTCGATTTCGCCCACGATCTGCTCGAGCACGTCTTCGATCGTGACCAGGCCTGCGACCCCGCCATACTCGTCCACGACGATCGCCATGTGATTGCGATTCGCCCGGAAATCGCGCAGCAGCGCATTCAATGGCTTCGATTCGGGGACGAAAACCGCTGGCCGAAGCATCTCGCGGACGTTGAACTCCTCCTCGCCGGCGTAGTAACGCAGCAGGTCCTTGGCGAGCAGAATGCCGATGACGTGGTCGCGGTTGCGGTCGATGACGGGGAAGCGCGAGTGTGCCGTCGCAATGACGTGCGGGACGAACCGGTCGGGCGTGTCATTGATGTCGATGACATCCATCTGTGCGCGCGGCACCATGACGTCGCGCACCTTCAGCTCGGATACGGCGAGCGCGCCTTCGATCATCGAGAGCGCATCGCTGTCGAGCAGGCTCCGCTCGAAGGCGGAGTGCAGCAGCCGGATAAGTTGCTCCCGGTCCTCGGGCGCGCGCACCAGGAGCGCACTCAGCCGCTCCAGCCAGTTCGGTTTGGGACTGCTGGCGCCTTCTTCCACTCCCTACTCCTCCCTCCCGTAGGGGTCGGGATAACCGAGCCCCCTGAGGATCCGCTTTTCCCGCGCCTCCATGCGGCGGGCCTCCCGGCTCTCCTCGTGATCGAAGCCCTGGAGGTGAAGCAGGCCGTGCACCACGAGATGCGCGAAGTGCGCTGCAACCGGCTTGCCCTGATCGCGCGCCTCGCGCGCCACGACCGGTGCGCACAGCACGATGTCACCCTCCAGGGTCCGCCCCGCGTCGGGATACGCGAACGTTAGCACGTTGGCTGCGTAGTCCCGGCCGCGATACCGGCGGTTGACCGCGCGGCCTTCGGCGGTGCCCACGAACCGGAACGTGACGTCCGCGGCCCGTCGCAGGGCGGCGCGCGTCCAGCGTTCGATGCTCGCGCGGGCCGGGAGCCCTGCGCGCGACACGCCATACTGCACTGTCACCGCCAGCTGCGGCGCATGCCGAGGGGTGCTGTTACGTGGCGCCGCGCTCATGCCGTTCGTAGGCATCCACGATTCGGGCGACCAGCGGATGGCGGACCACGTCGCTCGACTGGAACTCCGTGAATGCGATGCCGCGGACGCCGGCGAGGATCACGCGTGCGACCACGAGCCCGCTCATCTGGCCACGTGCGAGATCGATCTGCGTCACGTCGCCGGTGATGACCGCCCGGGTGCCGAAGCCGATGCGCGTCAGGAACATCTTCATCTGCTCCGGCGTGGTGTTCTGCGCCTCGTCGAGAATGATGAAGGAATGATTCAGCGTCCGTCCGCGCATGTAGGCGAGCGGCGCGATCTCGATCGCGCCGCGCTCGAACATTCGTCCGACCTTGTCGAACCCCATCAGATCGTAGAGTGCGTCATAGAGCGGACGCAGATAGGGATCCACTTTCTGCGCCAGATCTCCCGGAAGAAATCCGAGGCGCTCGCCCGCCTCGACGGCGGGCCGCACCAGCACGATACGCTTCACCGCGTCGCGCTCCAGCGCGTCCACCGCGCAGGCCACCGCCAGGTAGGTCTTGCCGGTTCCGGCCGGACCGATCGCAAACGTCACGTCGTGCGCGAAGATGCTCTTCAGGTAACTGCGCTGGCGCGGCGTGCGGCCGTGCAGATCGGCGCGCCGGGTGAGCAGGGTCGGCACGCCGTCGCCTTCCGGGTCCGTCGGCTGCTGCGCTTCGACCAGACCCAGCTGGATATCGTCCAAGGTGAGCGCCCTTCGGGCGTCGGCATAGAACTTCTGCAGGAGTTGCGCGCCGCGCGCGGTCTGACCGGGCGTGCCGCGCAGCGTGAAGCGCTCACCGCGTCGCACGATCGAAATGTCGAGCGCACCCTCGATCTGCCGGATGTTCTCGTCCACGGCGCCGCACAGGTTCGCAAGGCGCTGGTTGTCTGCCGGGGTGAGCAGAACTTCGACGGAAGTTGCTTTCAAATCGCTCAGACGATGCCCTGCAGGGGGTTACGGGTGGCCGGGCACAACGGCCGTGGCGTACGGCGCGGCAACGCGCCCGCGCAGGCTGTGAGGCCGTGCGGCTTCGATGTGCAGATCGATCATCCGGCCGACCAGGTTTGCGGTGCCCGGAAAATTGACCATGCGATTGTTGCCGGTTCGCCCGGCGAGCTCCTGCGCGTCCTTCCGCGACGGGCCCTCGACGAGCACGCGCTCGACCGTACCGACCATCGCGGCGCTGATCCGCCGCGCCTCGGCTTCGAGCGCGGCTTGCAGGCGTGCGAGTCGCGCGAGCTTCTCCGCGCGCGGCGTCGGATCGGGAAGATTGGCCGCGGGCGTGCCGGGACGCGGACTGTAGACGAAGCTGAACGAACCGTCGAAGCCGGTCTCTTCTGCGAGCCGCAGGGTTTTCTCGAAATCCTCCGCTGTCTCGCCCGGAAACCCGACGATGAAATCCGATGTGATCGAGACGTTGGGGCAGGCCGCGCGCAACCGGCGGATGATCGACTTGTATTCGAGCACGGTATAGCCGCGTTTCATGGCGGCAAGCACCCGATCCGACCCCGATTGCACGGGCAGATGGACGTGCGGCGCAAGCTTGTCGAATGCGCCGTGCGCGTCGATCAGCGGTTGCGTGAACTCCTTCGGATGCGAGGTGGTGTAGCGCACCCGCTCGATTCCCGGCACCTCCTGCACGAACTCGATCAGCAGCGCGAGATCGGCCCATGCCCCGTCGGCCATCACGCCGCGGTACGCGTTCACGTTCTGCCCGAGCAGGGTGACTTCCCGCACGCCGCCCTCGGCCAGTCCCGCGATCTCGGCGATCACGTCGTCGAACGGGCGCGAGATCTCCGCCCCGCGCGTGTAGGGCACGACGCAGAAGCTGCAGTACTTGCTGCAGCCCTCCATGATCGACACGAACGCCGTCGGGCCATCTACGCGCGGCGACGGCATGCGGTCGAATTTCTCGATCTCGGGAAACGACACGTCGACCTGCGATCGTCCCGAATCACGACGCGCGCGTATCAGCTCCGGCAGGCGATGCAGGGTCTGCGGGCCGAAGACGACGTCCACGTACGGCGCACGTGCCACGATCGCCTGGCCTTCCTGGCTGGCGACGCAGCCGCCCACGCCGATCACGATGTCGGGATTGGCAACCTTGAGTTGCCTCACCAGGCCGAGGTCGGAGAAAACCTTCTCCTGCGCCCGCTCGCGGACCGAGCAAGTATTGAAGAGAATGACGTCGGCGTCCTCCGGGCGGTCAGTCGGCTCGAAGCCTTCCGCCTCTGCCAGCACGTCGACCATGCGGGCCGAGTCGTACACGTTCATCTGGCAGCCGAACGTCTTGATGTAGACCCGTTTCGTCTTCTTCATTGCCTGGACGGTTGCCCGGGGCCGCTTGGGGACGAGGGCAGCACTTGGCCAATCGGTGTGCCGGGCGGCCCTTCCGCGGGCCAGTTGCCCCCGGACGAATTCGGATTCTGCCGTGCCGCCTCCTCGCGCGTCAGGATCCACACCTTGAAGAGGTCGCCGTTCCGATCCAGC
The DNA here is from genome assembly GCA_011391185.1 of Betaproteobacteria bacterium. The sequence continues at coordinate 3,638 of JAABRB010000065.1, read as the reverse complement.
GTGAACTCGACGAGCGAATTACGCGGAACCTGGGCGGGCACGATGGTGAGATTGTTCTGCGCATAGATCTGCGCGCCCGGCGCGAGTTTCATACGCTGACCGTCGATCGACACGAGACTCTGCATCACGTGCGTGAGCTCGCCGCGCCGCGCCTCCTGCGGAATCGTCCGGGACTGCGCCCAGACGGTCGTCGCGGAGCGCGAAGCGAACAGCGCCAATAGGACGGTTAGTAGGACGGTTAGTACTTGTTTCATCGCTTATTTTCCGGATGACGCCGTATTCTAGGCGGTTTCCCCCAACCGGGCGCGGGCCTGCGCCACGCGGCGCGGCGCAGTGGCCGAAAAATGCCCCGCACACCCGTCCGAATCGCCCGGTCCGCCGTGCCGCACCGAGAGGAAAAGTGGTGGCGAGTCAGGGATTTGAACCCCGGACCCACGGATTATGATTCCGCTGCTCTAACCGCTGAGCTAACTCGCCACGCGGGGTCCGGATTATAAGGGGGCGAGGCGCCCAGCATCTAGAGGCCTCTGCGTGAGATCGCCCGCGGCGCCCGTGCTTGGAATCCGCGGTAGGTCACGAACAGGAGGGAACCCGCAGGTTCCCTCCCGTTACCCTCCTTCCTGCTGGGAGGGTTCTTGCACGGGTGAACGCGGGATTCTTTCCCCTCCTTGTCAAGGAGGGGTGCCCGCGGAGCGGGCGGGGTGGTTGAGGCTTGAATAAGCGCTGCGCACCACCCCGTCGCTAGGTGGGGACGAAGGGGCCCCACACCCTTCGTGGGCGCCACCCCTCCTCGGGGAGGAGGGGAAAAAGAGGCACCCTCCCCTCCTTTTTAAGGAGAGGTGCCCGCGGAGCGGGCGGGGTGGTTGAGGCTTGGATAAGCGCTGTGCACCACCCCGTCGCCTTCGGCGCCACCCCTCCTCGGAGAGGAGGGGAAAGAACGGGAGAGCATCCCCTCCTCGTGAAGGAGGGATGGCTGCATGGAAGCCCGATTGGTTGAAGCCCGATTGGTTGAAGCCCGATTGGTTGAAGCCCGATTGGTTGAATGTGCGCAGGCAAACGCTCGCACACGCCGGCTGGTTCCAGCCCGTTACGCTCCTTCCTGATTGAAATAGCCCGGTTGGCGGCGGTGTCGTCATAATCCGCCCATGAAGTTCGATGTGGTGGTTGTGGGCGCGGGGCTCGTGGGTGCGAGTCTGGTGCGTGCGCTCGAGGGTGCCGGACTGCGGATCGCTCTGGTTGAGCCCGGTTCGCTGCCGTCCCGGTCGGACGCCTGGGACAGCCGCATCTACGCGATCAGCCCGGGCAACGCGGCGTTTCTTGCCGGGCTCGGCGCTTGGGGGTTGCTCGATGATGCGCGCATCCAATCGGTGCAACGCATGGAAATCTTCGGCGATGCGCCGCGCGCGCGCGTTTCGTTCAGCGCGTACGAAACGGGCGTGGCGGCGCTCGCGTTCATCGTGGAGTCCGGGAGGCTGCAGCGCGCCCTCTGGGACGGGCTCGTCGCGCAGCGCGACGTGACGCTTTTCGCTCCGGCGCGCTGCACGGAACTCGACATCGGCGCAGGAGAGGCGACGCTCGCGCTGGAGAGCGGCGAGCGGATCGCCGCCGCGCTCGTGATCGGCGCCGACGGCGCGTCGTCATGGGTGCGGCAGCAAGCGGGACTTTCGGCGGCAGCGCGCAGCTACGGCGAGCGCGGCGTCGTGGCGAATTTTGCATGCGGGCGTCCGCATCGCGGCACCGCCCATCAATGGTTTCGCGCGGACGGCGTGCTCGCCTACCTTCCGCTTCCCGGGGCGCGGATGTCGATGGTGTGGTCCACGCCCGACGCGCATGCCGGCGAATTGCTCGCGCTGGCGCCGGACGCGCTCTGCGAACGTGTCGCCGAAGCGGGAGCCGGTGTGCTGGGGGACCTCGAGATTCTGACGCCGCCGGTGGCCTTTCCGCTGCAGATCCTGGTCGCCGAGCGTGTGGTCGCGCCACGCGTCGCACTGGTCGGCGACGCCGCCCACGTCGTGCACCCGCTTGCCGGGCAGGGCGTGAATCTCGGATTCGGCGATGCGCGCGCACTTGTCGAGGTGCTGCGCGCGCGCGAGCCATTCAGGAACTGCGGCGAGCTCGCGCTGCTGCGCCGCTACGCGCGATCGCGGGCCGAAGCGGTCCTGGCGATGCGGCGGGTCACCGATGGGCTGCAGCATCTGTTTTCCGCCCGGGGACGACTTATTTCCGGAGTCCGGAACGCCGGATTGAACTTAACCGACCGAATGCCGGTCTTGAAGAATCTGCTGGTACGCCAGGCGTTGGGCTGAACCATGCCGGCCAGAGACGCCGGTCAGAAAGGATCGTGAATGAAACAAGCGGTTGTTATGGCGGCTGCATTCGCACTGCTCGGCGCTGCGTTGCCCTCGCTGGCGGACGAAGCCCAGGTGAAGCGCGCATTCGAGGCACGCCACTCGGGCGTGAAAGTCGAAAAAGTCACCAAGACTCCATATGGCGGGCTGTACGAGATCTTCGTCGGAGACGAGATCGTCTACACGGACGAGAATGCCGACTACCTGTTCGTCGGGCGCGTGATCGACACACGTACCCGCGTCGATCTCACGGAGCAGCGGGTCGACAAGCTGACTTCGGTGGCGCTGAAATGGAGCGATCTGCCGCTCGACCAGGCGGTCAAGACGGTGCGCGGGGATGGCAAGCGCGTCATGGCGGTGTTCTCGGATCCGTATTGCCCGGCGTGCAAGCAACTCGACACCGCGCTCCAGGAGGTCACGAACGCAACCATTTACACCTTCCTGTACCCCGTGATTCGTCCCGAGCTTCGCAAGCATTCCGAGGCGGTCTGGTGCTCGAAGAACCCGTCGCAGGCGTATTTCGACCTGGTGCTGAAGCGCAAGATGCCGGAAGCCGCTGCGAGCTGTGCGACGCCGATCGATAAGAATCTCGCACTCGGGCGCCAGCTGAAAGTGAATTCCACGCCCACGGTATTCTTCAAGGACGGGCGACGCGTGAAGGGAGCGCGGAGTCCGGAGCAGCTCTCGGCGATACTCGACGAAACGTCCCGCTGAAAGACTTCGTCAACGGCGGTGGGCGACCGCTGCAGTCAGCCGCCTGATGCGCCCGGGCCGGGAACCGGATAGCCGTTCGGCAGCAGCACCCACATCGCGCCCCGCTGGCGCATGCGGCCGGCGAGCCGGCCGGGTTCGCGGCCGGTGCCCCAGAAAAAATCCGCACGCACCGGTCCACGAATCGCTCCGCCCGTGTCCTGCGCGATCATCAGCCGCTCGAGCGGCTTTTCGGAATTGGGCCACGTCGTCGCGAGATAGACCGGCGCGCCGAGCGGGACGTAGCGCCGGTCGACCGCGATCGAGCGTTCCGCGGTGAGCGGCACACCCAATGCGCCGAGCGGGCCGACGTACCCGGTCTGCGTGCTCGTTCCCTGACCCAGGTCGGTCGGCGACAGCTCGCGGAAGAAAACGTAACTGGGATTCTGGTTCAGCAGCTCCGCCACCCGTGCCGGATTGGCGCGCGCCCACGCCTGAATACCCTGCATCGACGCCTCGTTGACCGAGAGCTCGCCCTGCTCGACGAGGTAGCGGCCGATCGACGCGTACGGATGGCCGTTCTGGTCGGCATAGCCGATG
>JAABRB010000631.1 GCA_011391185.1 Betaproteobacteria bacterium | reverse complement strand
GGTTGTCAAATCTGTCTCATGTCATGGCAGTCTATCGTCCGTATGTCGCTCCGGAACGCTCAACGGTGGCTGATCGCGGCGACGCCAGCGCCACGGAAAGCGGAAGTCGAGCAGGCGCCGGCGATGCAGCGGCAAGTCCTCATCGCTGATGATACGCGAGCCGCCCGGCTTGACCTCGAGCACGAGCTTACGCTCGTGGAACAGCTCGAGTTCAGGCCGATGTCCGACGCTGAGGACGGTCGTGGCGGGAAGCCTTTCCTGAATCAATTGCATCAATAATTCCTGGCTGTTCTTGTCGAGCGCCGAGGTTGCTTCGTCCATGATGATAATGTTGGGCTTGTGGATGAGCAGCCGGGCGAAGGCGACGCGCTGTTTCTCGCCGCCAGAGAGCGTCTGGTCCCACGGCCCATCCTCGTCGATCCGGTCATTGAGCCCGCCCAGCCCCACCGTTTCGAGCGCTTTCTTGACCTCGTCGTCGGTCACTTCCTCGGCGGCCTTCGGATAAATCACAGCCCGACGCAAGGCACCGAGCGGGATATAAGGCCGCTGCGGCATCAGAAACATGTTTGCATTAGTTTGTACGAGAATCTTTCCGCTGCCCCATGGCCACAGGCCGGCTATCGCGCGCACAAGCGTGCTCTTGCCGCTTCCGGAGTCTCCGACGACCAGCACCTTTTCGCCCGGCGCGATCTTGACATCGGCGTCGTTCACCATCGCGGTGCCGTCATCCAGCGTAACCGATACGTCGCGCAGCTCCAGAGCCGTGCCCTCGCTTGCGTCGCCTCGCTCGATGCGGCCCCAGGCGCCGGCCTGCTCGGCCTTTTCCAATCCGTCGAGCGAGACATGCAGCGACGCGACGCGGCGTGCGGATGCGGCCCAGTCGGCGAAGCGTGGGTAGTTGTCCACGAGCCAATTGAACGCCGTCTGCACGATGACGAAGGCAGAGGCCGCCTGCATGACCTGGCCCAGCGTCATCGTTCCGTCGAGGAATTTCGGCGCCGAAAGGATCACGGGAAAGACTGGTGCGATTAAGTAGCTCGTCTGCGCGACGATCGTCGTGCGCATATATTGGAACATGAGGCCGCGCCAGCGAGTCAGCACCTTGGAGAGCGCCTGCGTCAGTCCGATCTTTTCTTCTTCTTCGCCGGCGATGAGCGCGATGCTTTCGCCGTTCTCGCGCAGACGCATCATGACATAACGAAGCTCGGCCTCGCTTTGCGCCTTGCTTTCCGACGCCACCACGTAGCGCCTGCCAATGATGGCCATGGTGGCTGAGGCGGATGCCGCATAGAGCACTGCCGCGATCACAAGGAAGCCGTGGATTGTGACGGTCGAGCCACCGAGCGAGAACGTAATCGAGCCGCCTACGAACCACAGCACGCCAATGAAGGTCACTGCAGAAAGAAACGCAGAGAGGATTCCGGCACCAAATTCGATCGGGGACTCGGTCGCAATCCGAACGTCTTCGGCCATGCGGTACTCGGGATTGTCGTGAGCGCCGGAGACGAGATTGAGATGGAAGTAGCGGCCATTGCTGAGCCAGCGGTCGACGGTGTAATTGGTGAGCCATCTGCGCCAGCGTCGCTGCGTGGTCATGCGGGCAAAAACGATGGTGACTGCGAGCACGATACTCGCGAGCGCGAGCGGAAAGAACACCATCGCCTGATAAAAAACTTCGGCCGAATTCTTCAGCTCCAGCGCGTCGAAGATCGACCGGTTCCAGACATTGATCAGGTATTGGACGCCGACCTGCAGGACGACGATGACGATGAGGCCGATCGTCCAGAACCACGCGCGCGATCCAGACCCGCGCGTCCAGAAGCCGCGCGCCGCTCGCCAGAAGCGGCGCGGCAGGTATTTTCGCTTGGCGGATTCGATGTCAGGATTTGTTGTCATTGCCGGTGCCGGCGCCTAAACCCTCGGGGCACTATCTGAGATAAGCATTTGAAGGCGCTTTAGTTCCCAGCCATGTGATCGCCGACACGGTCACTACCGAGGAACCTACGGGTGACCTTGCGAGTTACGCATTCGGCCCCATCGGCTCAGGGCTTCGGCGCTCACAAGTAAGAAGCAGCCAATAGAAAGACTCTCAATGACAACGGCAGGTTCGACGCAGGTGTTGCGCATGGTTCTTGCGGTACTCTCCGGCGCCGTTGCGGCGCTTGCGCTCACGCCCGATACAGCTCGCGCTGAAACCTTACGTGGGCAAGCTTCCTATTACAGTCACGCGGGTCGCACCGCCAACGGTGAAGTCTTTCGTCCCGACGATATGACTGCGGCGCACCGGACATTGCCCTTCGG
>JAABRB010000630.1 GCA_011391185.1 Betaproteobacteria bacterium | reverse complement strand
CCGTGGTCGCCAGCGGAATACGTGAGCCAAGATCGAGGCGGAGCATCGGCGCCTCTTTGCTCCGGCAATGCTCGATATAGATGAGGTTAAGCCGGTCCCGGCTGCCGAGCGCCACCGAAGCGTGCGCGTAGTCGGCGAGCTCCTGCATGAGCGGACGCGCAATCTGGCGGATCTGCATATTGGCCAGCGCCGAATAGCCGATCGAGAGCGCCGCGGGCGCCAGTTGATACTTGGAGAGGCGCTCGACGTGCGTGAGGTATCCGAGCTGGGTCAGCGTGTAGGTCAGGCGCGAGACGGTCGCCTTGGGCAGGTTGGTGCGCGAGGAGATTTCCTGATTGCCTAGCAGATTTTCGGTCGGACTGAAGGCGCGCAACACTTCGAGGCCGCGCGCGAGCGACTCCACGAACTTACGATCGCGCACCGGCGGACGCGTGCGCGCGTTGCGCGCGCTCGCGCTCCAGGGTTCGTAAGCTGCAGCCAGATTGGAACCGGCGACCTTGCTCATGACACGCGCGTCACCGTGGTTACGGAACGACGATTGACACCGATGGCATCACTTCTTAGCGTCGGGGTCAATCTTGCAGAATTTGGTTTCGCACTGCGGAATGAACCAGACGTCCAAAATCCATTCCGCCCGCGGGTTCGAGAACACCCTGTTGAAATCCGCGCGCGGCGGCGCCGGGTGTAAAAGGCAAAGAACGATAAGTCAGGCCGATCGAAGCCGGACAATTATATGCATCGAATGGGGAGAGCCCGGTCTTGTCCACGCCCGTAGAGTTTCGCCGTGACGGAAACGTCGGCGTCATCCTGATCGACAATCCACCGGTGAATGCACTGCGCCACGATGTCCGGGTCGGCATCATGGATGGGCTCAAGACCGCGCGCGACGACGATGCGGTCAAAGCAGTGGTGATCGCCTGCAAGGGACGCACTTTCATCGCCGGCGCCGATATCACCGAGTTCGGCAAGCCGCCCAAGGCCCCTTCTCTCCTCGATCTGATCGCGGCGCTCGATGAAATGCCGAAGCCGACGATCGCGGCGATGCACGGAACGCCTTTGGGTGGCGGCTTCGAGCTTGCGCTCGGCTGCCATTTCCGCGTCGCGGCGCCGGGCACCCGCCCGGGTCTGCCGGAGATCAAGCTCGGCCTCTTGCCGGGCGCGGGCGGCACCGTGCGGCTGCCGCGCCTGATCGGGGCGGAAAAAGCACTTCAGGTCATTCTTTCGGGCGATCCGCTGCCGACGAAAGCGGCCGTTGCCGACGGCATCATCGAGGAGATCATCGAAGGCGACTTGCTCGCGGGCGCCACCGCCTTCGCGCGGCGCGTCGTCGAGGAGAAGCGTCCGCTCAAGCGCCTGCGCGACAGCGACGAGAAGCTCACGTCGGCGCGCGCCAATCCGCAAGGCTTGAGCGAGTTGATTACGCCCGCGGTCCGGCGCACGCGCGGCACGAAAGCGCCGATGGCGTGCCTGGAGGCCGTGAAGAACGCGCTTTCGATGCCGTTCGATCACGCGCTCAAGCGTGAGCGAGATTTGTTCGTTCAGCTCCTGATGGGTGAGGAGTCCAGGGCCCAGCGTCACCTTTTCTTCGCCGAGCGCGAAGCGGCGAAAGTGCCGGACCTGCCGGATAGCGTGAAGCCGCGCGAGATCAAGCGCGCGGCCGTGATCGGCGCCGGTACCATGGGCGGCGGCATTTCCATGTGCTTCGCCAATGCCGGAATTCCGGTGACGGTGGTCGAGAGCTCGGCCGACGCGCTCAAGGCCGGACTCGGCAAGATCGAGAAGAATTATCGCGCAACCGCCGCGCGCGGCGGGCTCACGCCCGAGGACGTCGACAAGCGCATGGCGCTCATCAAGGGCGTCGTCGATATCGAGGCCACCGCCGACGCCGACTTCGTGATCGAGGCCGTGTTCGAGGAAATGCCGATCAAGAAGGAAGTATTCGGCAAGCTCGACCGCATCGTGAAGCAGGGCGCGGTGCTGGCGAGCAACACTTCTTATCTCGACATCAATGCCATCGGCGCCACCACCGGCCGCCCCGGCGACGTGCTCGGCACCCACTTTTTCAGCCCTGCCAACGTAATGAAGCTTCTCGAGATCGTGCGCGGCGACAAGACCTCGCCCGAGGTGCTGGCGACAGCGCTCGCGCTCGGCCGCAAGATGGGCAAGGTACCAGTGGTGGTCGGCGTCTGCGACGGCTTCGTCGGCAATCGCATGCTGCGCGCGCGCTCGATCGAGGGGGAGCGTATGCTGATCGAGGGGGCGCTGCCGCAGGACCTGGACGCCGCCCTCGTCGAGTTCGGCTTCTT
>JAABRB010000629.1 GCA_011391185.1 Betaproteobacteria bacterium | reverse complement strand
CTATACTGAACCTGAGTTGATAAGGAGAGCGTCATGGAAAGTCCGCCGACGGGGCTGATGTCCCAGCCGGGCGAATCCGTCGCCGGCGCCGTCACGCCCGAGCGCGCCGCCTACTATGAGCGCATCGGCAAGAAGAATTTGGCGCCGCTCTGGGAAGTGCTGAAAGGCTTGGTGCCGCCGGAGCCCAGGACGCCATGCGTGCCCGCGCTGTGGCGCTTCGCCGAAGTGAAAAAGATGGTCATCGAGGCGGGCACGCTGATTACCGCCAAGGAAGCCGAGCGCCGGGTGCTCGTGTTCGAGAATCCCGCCTTGCGCGGCCGCTCGCGCATCACCCAATCGCTCTATGCCGGTCTGCAATTGATCCTGCCGGGCGAAGTCGCGCCCGCGCACCGGCACACCGCCTCGGCGATCCGTTTCGTGCTCGACGGCGAGGGTGCTTACACCGCGGTCGAAGGCGAAAAGACCATCATGCGGCGCGGCGATTTCGTGATTACCGCCAACTGGGCCCCGCACGACCACGGCAATCCCTCCAAGCAGCCGATGATCTGGCTCGACGTTCTCGACGTGCCGACCGTCAATTTCTTCGACGCCGCCTTCTCCGAGCATCTCGATCTGGAGAGCCAGTCGAACACGAAGGAGGACGGCGACTCCTACGCCCGCTACGGCTCGGGCGTGCTTCCCGACGGCGTGAAACCGATGCCGCGCAGCCCGATCATCAATTATCCCTATACGGAGATCCGGCCGGTGCTCGAGCGCTTGGAGGCCTCCGGCGATATCGATCCGCACCACGGCGCGCGCGTGCGCTACGCCAATCCGCTCACCGGTGGCTGGGCGACACCGACCATGGGGGCGAACATCGCGATGTTCCCCAAAGGTTTCAAGGGCAAGGATTATCGGGCGACCGACGGCGCGATCTTCGTCTGCGTCGAAGGCGAGGGCTCGACCAAGATCGAGGGCGAGACCTTCGACTGGGGGCCGAACGACGTCTTCGTCATTCCCTCGTGGAAGCGCTACGCGCACACGGTGAAGAGCAAGTCGGTCCTGTTCTCGATCTCCGACCGGCCGGCGCAAGAGGCGCTCGGCTTCTGGCGCGAGCAGAACTGATGCGGCTCGGCTCTAGGCCACCTTCGGCTGGCCGCGGCGGCGCAGGTAATCTGTAACAAGCAGCGCGATTCCGGCGGCGATCCCGAGGAAATTGATGTAGTAGCCGCCCGCGAAGGATTCCGGCGGCAGCACGATCGGCAGCGCCACCAGCCCATAGAGCAGACGCGCTGGTATTGAAATTGGCGTTAGTGCAAAGCCGACGATCCCCGCCGTGCCGACGAACAGTCCGAACAGGATGCGGACGAAGTTCCAGCCGACCAGGTGCAACGGGCCGTCGAACAACAGGCTCGGCGTCAGCACGAACAGAAACGGCAGGACAAACGTGCTCCAACCAACCAGACAGGCGATCCATCCCGTGGTCCAGCCGTCGGTACGCGCGATATTGGCGGCTGCATAGGCGGCGAACGCCACCGGCGGCGTGATCATCGACAGCATGCCGTTGTACATGACGAACATGTGGGCAGCCATCGGCGTGACGCCGAGCTTGATCAGTGCCGGCGCGAGAAGTGTAGCGGTCAGAATATAGACGCTCACGGTCGGCAGGCCGATGCCGAGCACGAAGGCGAGCACGGCGATCAGCAGCAGAAGCAGAAATATGTTCTCGCCGGAAAGCGCCAAGAGCTGCAGCGTCATCCCGAACGCGAGGCCGGAAATGCTCAAGATCCCGACCATGATGCCGGCGGCGGCGCCGATCAGGATGATATCGAGCGAGATGCGCCCGGTCTGGATCACGGCCATCAGCATCTGCGGAATGCTGGTGCGCTTGCCGCGGTAGCCGAAGATCAGCGTCAGCACCATCAGGATGACGGTCGCGACGATCGCCGTCTTCTCCGGTGTCAGGCGCGTGATCTCCGGATACATGAGTGAAAAGACGAGGAACACGATCGGCACCAGGAAGTGCCAGCCCGATCTGAACACCTCGCCGAGCGTTGGTGCGTTCTCGATCGGCGCGGCGCCGATCTTGTGCTTGGCGGCCTCCAGATCGACGTGGATGAACAGACATCCGTAATAGAGGATCGCCGGAATCGCGGCCGCGAGGGCCACAGTGCCATACGAAACCTGTAGGAACTCGGCCATGATGAAGGCCGATGCGCCCATGACCGGCGGCATGAGCTGGCCGCCGGTGGAGCCGACGGACTCGATCGCCGCCGCGCGATAGGGCGTGAAGCCCGACCGGATCATGGTCGGAATCGTGACCACGCC
>JAABRB010000628.1 GCA_011391185.1 Betaproteobacteria bacterium | reverse complement strand
GGCATGATGCTGCCGCCCGTCGAGGCGGCCACCTCGACCGCGCCCGCGAGCGCCGGCTGGTAGCCGAGCCGCTTCATCATGGGAATCGTGATCGCCCCGGTCGTGACCACGTCCGCGGTCGGGCTGCCCGAGATCATTCCGTACATGCCCGAGGACACGACGGCGATCTTCGCCGGGCCGCCGGGGCGCTTGCCCGAGACCAGCGCCGCAAGATTGAAGAAAAACTCGCCGCCGCCGCAGATCGCGAGGACGGTGCCGAACAGGACGAACATGAACGCGTAGGTCGCCGCGACGCGCAGCGGCAATCCCATGATCCCGTCCGTCGTGAAGACCATGATGTCGAGAAAGTGCGCGTAATCGATGTAGCCGTGCGCGATGATCCCGGGAAGCAGGTGGCCGAAGAAGTTGTACGCGATGAAGGCGAGCACGACGGCCGTCAGCCCCAATCCCGTCGTGCGGCGCGTGGCCTCGAGCGTGAGGAGAAAGATTCCGGTGCCCACGGCCATGTCCCAGGTCGTAAGCGGGTCGAGGAGCGCAACGCGCTTCGCGATCTCCGCCCCGTTCACGACGCAGTAGCCGAGCAGCGCGACGCTCACTGCGGCCATGAGCCAGTCGACCGGGTTCGGGCGCCGCTCGTCGGACGTCGGAAACGGCCCAATCGTGAGGAACACCAGCACGAATGCGGCGGTGAGGAAGATCGAGGTGAGCTCCCACGGATCGATGTACGCGCCCGTCGCCGCCCAGACCGCATAGATGCCGATCGCGACGGCCCAGATGCCGGTGACCGCCTTCAACCAGCCCTCGGGCCGGCGCCGGATGCCGACCGAGAACCAGGTTCGCAGGGAAAGGATGCGTGGGACCGGCAAGCGCGCCTCTCGTGCCGGATGCCCGGACATTCGCACGGGGCCGGAACGCACGTCCCGGCCCCGCTGTCGAAACGACTTACTTGATCAGCCCGGCTTCGCGGTAGTACTTGAGCGCGCCGGGGTGGAACGGCGCGCTTGCCGGCTCGACGACTTTCTGCGGCGTCACCGACTTCGCGAACGCGCGGTGACCGGCCTGGTACTTGGCGATCTGAGTGATCATGGCCTTCGCGAGGTCGTACGCGACATCGTCGGCGAGCGATGCGTTCGCCGCGATCACACCGCCCTGACACACCGAGACCGCGTCGGCCGCGAGAAATTCGTAATCCTGCTTGGTGATCGGGCACGGCTGCCCGCCGACCTTGTCGGCCACGGCCTTGGCCTGGCTTTCAGTGAGACCGAATGCCACGAGCGGCACCGAATTTGCCGCCTGCAGGATTGCAGCGTGCTTCGCCGAAAGCGCGATGTTGATCATGTCGATGCGCCGGTCGGCCATGAGCTTCGCCTGCTCGCCGGACGCGGCATAAATGATCTGACCGCCCCAGCCTTCGATGTCCTTGTTCGTGATGCCGAACTCCGCCATCGCGTACTCGCCGAGCTTGACGTCCAGGTTGCCGCGCCGGTTGAGCGCCATGCGCAGCGGCGGGTGCTTCGGTTTCAGATCGGCCATCGTGCTGATGCCGTATTTCTCGACGAAGGCTTTCTCGAAAACGAGATGCAGCATCTGGAAGCGCGCCGAAGCCGGGTAGACCCGTGCGATCATGCGCAGATCCTTGATGGGCGCCTTGAACGGTTCCTCGCCGCGCACCGCGGTGAGTAGCTCGAAGTCGTTGATGATCGCGATCGGCACCTTGCCGTCGGAGAGCAGCTGCGCGTTCGCGAGTCCGCCACCGGAAGTCTGGTACGTGATCGTCGAGCCGGGATAGGCCGCCACGACGGTGGAGTTGAACGCGGCGCCGACGATCGACCAGAGGCCGCCGGGGCTCGCGCCCGAGAGGGTCAGGTTGTAAGGGGGTGCCGCCTGCGCGCTGCCTGCAATGGCCGCGGCCAGGAGCGCAATGGTCGCGCCGAGTACGCCAAGGGCTCTCGTTCTCATGTTCCGATCCTCCTCCGATGGTCCTGCACGTTATTTGCCACGGATCCCGACGCGTCCATAGTACTGGGTCGCCGGACCGCCGGCAACGTCGGCCATGCCCGCACGCGCGAGCTGGTATGTGCAATCTTCTAAGGCAGCGTATACGCCGTCTTCACCGTCGTGTAGAACTCGGCGGCGTAGCGCCCCTGCTCGCGCGAACCGTAGCTCGAACCCTTTCGTCCGCCGAACGGCACGTGGTAGTCGACCCCGGCGGTCGGGAGATTGACCATCACCATGCCGGCCTGGGCGTTGCGCTTGAAATGCGACGCGTGCTTGAGCGAAGTCGTGCAGATTCCCGATGAAAGTCCGAACGGCGTGTCGTTCGCG
>JAABRB010000627.1 GCA_011391185.1 Betaproteobacteria bacterium | reverse complement strand
AAGCGCCCGCGTCACGCCCCAGAGGTCGATGTCCGGGCGTTTCGAAAGCTCCGCGACGAACCGGTCTCCGGCGCGTGCGAGCAAAGCGCGAACCCCGGTGGGGTAGCCGAGGACGATCACTTCATCGCCGGGATTCGGCGGCGCACCGGCGAGCTTGAGCGGGCGGCGCAGTCGTGTCGCTTCCTGGCAGGAAAGCAGCGCGAGATCGGCGCTGTCGCTCGCAGCGACGAACCGCACCTCGAACGGCTCGCGCTCTCCGGAGAGGAACCCCAGCATGCGGTGCATCACGGGCTTCAGCCCGAGCGACTTCGCGGTGTCGGCGACCTCGCTCGACTCCCACGGCAGCGCCACGTGACGGTTGGTCAGCAGCAGACCCGCGTCGTTCACGATGAACGCCGTGCCGGTGTAGTTCGTTTCCACCGGCGGCCCGTCGCCCTCGAGCGTCATCACCGGTTCGCCGTTCGGCAGGCGCAGCGGCGCTCCGTCGGGACCCGGCACGAAGCGCAGCGGCCGTCCGCTCGCCTCGTGGACGAATCCGTATGCGCCCTGGATGAACAGGATCGACGCGGAGTATTCCGCAATGACGCGCGTCGCGGCCGCGGAGCGGGCCTCGAGGGCCGCGACGCGCTCGTGCGTCTGCCCGAGCCCTTGCTGGATCTCGGCGCGCACTGCCGCGAGATCGTCGCGCGTGAGCTTGTCGCGCTCGCCGCGCGACAGCAGGTCCGCCACGGCCTGCACGCGCGCCTGCTCGCGCGCGAGGGTCGTCTCGAGTTGCTGCACCTGCCGGACCTGGTACACGATCGTCACGGCGAGGAGGGCAAGCGCGACAAGCACGCCGCCCCGGAACCAGAGGGTGGTCTGGGTCGCAAGGTCGCGCAGCATCTCCGTCATCAGGCCCGGCGCCTTGACGAGGAAGGGCCGCCGATCCTGGTGCGCGCAATCGACGCAGTCGGCGAAGATCTCCTTCACCGTCTTGTGCACCGTCCTCCCGTGGGGATAGAGCCGAAAGCGGAACACCGGACCGTTCTCGATCTCGACGAGATCGCCGGGTTCCAACAGTCGCGTGCGCACCGGCGCGCCGTTCACCCAGGCGCTCCGGTCCGCCTCCATGACGAGCTCGAAGCTGTCGCCGGCCCGGTGCAATGAGCCGAGTTGCGCCACGCCGCTCGATTGGTCGGCGGGCCTGATCACCGCGCCGACCGAATCGAGCGGATCGATCCGGAACGTGCTGCCCGCGAGCCTTTGCGTCTTGCCGCGACGCCGTCCGGAAAGGTGGATCAGCGCGGCCGTCGGGGCGTGCTCCCCGGATTCCCGAATTCCATTGTTTTCGGTTGCGACCATGCAGAATGTTACGCGCTTCCGATTGTGGTGGATCCATTCGGTCTGCGGGCCATGTTATGCCCGATTTCCGCGTCCAGGCAAGGCGAGCGAGGCGACGAATCGGCTGGCATAGAATTCGACCCGGCGGGCGGGATTTGCGAAATCCGGCGACCCGCGGGAAAGGGGAAAATCATGGGTGGCAGTAGGTCGCGACCGCGCATCGTTCTCGTGCATGCGGTGCGGGTTGCGATGCAGCCGATCGAGGCTGCGTTTCGAGCGACGTGGCCCGATGCCGAGCGCGTGAACTTGCTCGACGATTCGTTGAGCGTCGACCGCTCCGTCGCGCGCGATCTCCAGCCCGCGATGTTCGCGCGCTTCAAGACGCTGACGGACTATGCCGAATCGATCGGTGCGGCGGGATTGCTTTTTACCTGCTCGGCATTCGGTCCGGCGATCGAGACCGCTCGGAGCGGGCGTGCGTTTCCAGTCCTCAAGCCGAACGAGGCGATGTTCGAGGAAGCGCTTGCGCGCGGAGCGCGCATCGGAATGCTCGCGACATTCGAGCCGAGCATTGCGCCGATGGAGCAGGAGTTTCGTGCAATGGCGGAAGCAGTCCGGCCCGGCGCTACCTTGCGCTCGATCTTCGTGCCCGACGCCCTGGACGCGCTCAACGCGGGCGACGGCGCGCGACACGATCACCTGATCGCAACCCGCGCGCCCGAACTTGCCGATTGCGATGCGGTGCTGCTCGCGCAGTTTTCCACCGCGCGCGCGGCGCCCGCTGTTTCCGCGGTCGTGACCTGCCCGGTCCTCACGAGCCCGCAGAGCGCGGTCGGGCGATTGAAAGCGGCTATCATCGGGGTTCCCTCGGGCTGACACGGCTGGTTTCGCCCGCGCAATCCACGCGGAGCACTTCGCGCATGACCGGTACGAAATCCATAACGCCAACGACGGTTCTCGTCTGCGGCGCGCTGATCCTCTCGATCTCGCTCGGCATCCGGCACGGATTCGGACT
>JAABRB010000626.1 GCA_011391185.1 Betaproteobacteria bacterium | reverse complement strand
CACGGCGCGCCACAGATTGTCGGCAGCTGTGACTTTCCCATCGCCTTCAGAGTGCGCCGGCACGACGAGTTTTACGGCGATCCAAAACAAGAGCACGCCGCCAATGAGCTTCAGGTAGGCGTATTCCATCGCCTGCGCGACCACGAGCGTGAACAGAATTCGCAGGAGCACGGCGACACCGGCGCCGATGATCATGCCCCAGAACCGCTCGCGCGGCGGCAGCATGCGGCAGGCGAGCGCGATCACGACCGCGTTGTCGCCGGAAAGGACGATGTTGATGCCGATGATCTGGGTAGCGGCGATCCAGAACGGCGCCTGCATCATGTCTTGCAGTAGAAAGCCCACTGGACGCCCCTCTTCTCGATGCCCCGCTACGCGCCGCCGAATTCGGCCTGTTTGGAGACCGCAGCGGCGCGAGCCGGCCCCGTATGCGGGGCTCGGCTCAGGTTCGGATAGCCGAGCGAAAGGCCCCTGCCAAGGAAAACCGGACAGGGCGAATTCGCGTTTCAGTTGAAATGGATGGGATCGGGCCGGCTGCGGGCTTTCAGCCGACGATCTCGGCCGGTTTGAAAAAGAAGGCGATCTCTATTGCCGCGTTTTCCGGGCTGTCGGAGCCGTGCACGGAATTGGCTTCGATCGATTCCGCGAGCTCCTTGCGGACCGTACCCGGCGCCGCCTTGGCCGGGTCGGTCGCCCCCATCACCTCGCGATACTTGGCGATCGCGTTTTCGCCCTCCAGCACCTGCACCACAACCGGGCCGGAGGTCATGAAATCGACCAGGCCCTTGAAGAAGGGCCGCTCACGGTGGACGGCGTAGAAGCCTTCGGCCTGGTCGCGCGTCATGCGGATGCGCTTTTGCCCAATGATGCGCAGGCCCGCGCGCTCGATACGTTCGTTGACCGCGCCGGTCAGATTGCGCCGGGTGGCGTCGGGTTTGATGATCGAGAAGGTACGCTCGCGCGCCATGGTTTCCGCCGGGTTGTTGGGATCGGGAAATTCGAGATCGCGGGCTCTATAGCGGTGGGGCCGCAAAGCCGCAAGTTCTCGCTTCCGGCGAAGCGGCTGAACCGCCGATGAACGCCGCGCTCTCTACCGGTTCACCTAGTTGAACCGCGGGACAACGCCGGCCTCAGACACGGTTCAGCGCGCACCTTCTAGAGTTCGCTCGGCACACTCGAACTGTCGAAGTCGAGATCGATGCCCAAGAAAACGAACCAGTAGACGAACGAACGAGCCCAAGAGGAGACCACGTCATGAGAACCACCCTGCTCTCGTTGGCCGCAGCCGCCGCCCTCGGCGTCGCCGCACTCACCCCCACCGCGGCGTCCGCTGCGCCCCGGCATCACGGCTATCATCACCATCACCGTGCCCATTTCGGCCGGGTCTTCTTCGCTCCCACGTTCCATGCCCCGGCCTATGCCTACGGCGCCTGCGTCTATCGCAAGCGCGTCGTCCCGACCCCGTGGGGCCCGCGCGTGCGTCTGGTCCCGGTCTGCTACTGAAGCAGCGCGTGCCCCGTGCCGGGAGCCCCGGTCCCGCATCCGCGGGGCCGGGGTTTCGCTTGATCTTGCGGTCATCGGAATAGTCGGGCACCTCCTCGATCCAACATGAGTCTCATCCCCTCCACCGCCGACCGTTCGCGCTTCGCGCGCAACGTTGCGCTTACGGCACTGGCCGCAGCGATCATCAATTTCATCGCGTTCTATCCGGGGCTGCTGCACCACGACGCCTGGGCCTATTTCCGTGCGGTACGCGCCAACGACTGGACCAATTGGCAGCCGCCGCTTCTGGGCCTCCTCTGGATTCCACTGCAGAAAATCTATTACGGCCCGCAACCGATGCTCGTGCTGTTCGTGACGGCCTATTGGGCCGGCTTCGCTTTGCTCGCCATCGCCATCGCCGAGCGCGACCGGCGGCTCGCATTCTGGACCTTCATCGCCGCGTTTTTCCCGCTCGCGATCAATTTTAACGGCCAGCTGGTGAAAGACGTGAGCATGGCCGTGTGCCTACTGCTCGCGGTCGCACTCGCTGCCGGGATCGAGTTCGGCTGGATCCAGCGCAAGCGGCTGGCGATTCCGGCGATCTGGCTGTTCTTCGTCTCGGGCGCCTTCATGCGCGCCAATAGTCTGTTCGGATTACCGCCGCTTTTCGAGCTGGCCGCGGGCGCGTCGAGCTGGCGCTGGGTATCGCTGCCCCTGCTGCGGCGCGCGGTGATCGCGTGTCTGATCGCGATCGCGGTGGCACCCGGCCACATCATCGCCGACCGCTACATTTTCCGGGTCGTGGACATCCAGCCGATGTCGCAACTGCAAATCTTCGATCTCGGCGGGATCAC
>JAABRB010000625.1 GCA_011391185.1 Betaproteobacteria bacterium | reverse complement strand
GTAGCCGCGGAATTCCGGCCCGGATCAATCGGCCAGCCCGGCCTCCACCACCGCAGGATTGAGCACGCGCATGAGCTCGGACGGCGCGATGCCGACGAGGTATCCACGCCGACCGCCGTTGATGTAGATCTTCGGCAGATCGAGCACGGTTTTCTCCAGGCAGACGGGCATGACCTTGCGCGTGCCGAACGGCGAAGTCCCGCCGATCTGGTATCCGGAATGGCGCTGGGCCACATCAGGTCGGCACGGTTCGATGCGCTTCGCACCGATCTGCCGCGCGAGGTTCTTGGTCGACACCGAGCGATCGCCATGCATCAGCACGATCAGCGGTGACTTGCGCTCGTCCTCCATCACGAGCGTCTTCACCATCGCGTGCTCGTCGATGCCGAGCTCACGCGCCGCCGCTCGCGTTCCGCCATGGTCCTCGTACTCGAACACGTGCTCGCTGAACACGACGCAGTGCTTCCGCAGAAATGCGGTTGCGGGCGTCTCCGACACGTGCTCGCGCCTACTCACGCGCTTTATCCCCGCCTCTCTGAGGGTGAGCCGGGGTCTCGAGAACGTGCCTGCGCACGTTCGAGCCGGCGAACGCCCGAAGCCTCAGTGCTTCGGGCCGGGCGGGGTGTCGCCGGAGGCGACGGGGTGGTGTGCTGAGCTGAATCGAAGTTCGAACGACCCCGCCGGCTTCGCCGGCACCCCTCCTTGAAAAGGAGGGGAAAAACCCTTGTTCGCCTGTTCTCCTCACTCCTATCCCCTTGGATGATGCTTCGCATGCAATGCCTTCAGGCGCTCGCGGGCGACGTGTGTGTAGATCTGCGTGGTCGAGATATCCGCGTGCCCGAGCAGGAGCTGCACGACACGCAAGTCCGCGCCGTGATTGATGAGGTGCGTCGCAAATGCGTGCCGGAGCGTGTGCGGCGAAAGCGAGCGGCCGGGGATCGCGCGGGCGGCGTGCCGCTTGATCAGCGCCCAGAAAGCCTGTCGCGTCATCGGTGCGCCGCGTGGCGTGACGAACATCGCATCCGAAGTTCGGGACTTGAGGAGCGCGGGACGCGCTTCGCGCTGGTACTGCACGACGAAATCCGCTGCGATTTCGCCCAACGGCACCAGGCGCTCCTTCGACCCCTTCCCGATCACCCTTACCACGCCCATGTCCAGGCTCACCTGCGCGAGCGTCAGCCCGACGAGCTCCGAGACACGCAATCCCGTCGCGTAGAGCACTTCGAGCATCGCGCGGTCGCGCAAGCCGAGCGGCGAGTGCGTCTCCGGCGCGGCGAGCAGCGCCTCGATGTCGGCCTCCGAGAGCGTTTTCGGGAACCGCTGCGCCCCTTTCGGCCGCTCGAGCTTGAGCGTCGGATCGCTGCCGATCCGATTCTCGCGTAGCGCGAATTGATAAAAGCGCTTCAGGCTCGAATGCAGCCGCGCCTGGCTGGACGCCTTGAGCGCGGCACGCCCGGTGCCATGGCGAAATTCGAGATAACCGAGCAGGTCGGTCTCCCGGGCGGAAAGGAGCGTTGCATCGCGCCCGGAGAGCCATGCGGCGAACAGCCGGAGATCGCGCCGGTAGGACTCGAGCGTGGTTCGCGCCAGACCGTCCTCCAGCCAGAGCTGATCGCAGAATTCGTCGAGCAGCGCCGCATCCTCCACGCCACCGCCGGCCGGCGGCGCCGCACGGCCATCAGGCTGCAAGCTCCACTCCCTCATGACGGAGCAGCCAGCGCTTGACCGCGACGTGGAAACCCGCGTCGTGGTTCGCGAAACCGCCGATGCCACCCGCCGCCACGACCCGGTGACAGGGAATCGCGAGAGGGAACCGGTTTGCGCCGCAGGCCTGGCCGACCGGCCGCGGCGAGGAGCCGAGTTCACCGGCCAGCGCCCCGTAGGAACGGGTTCGGCCGCGTGGAATCGCGCCGATCAGCCGCCAGACGCTACGCTGAAAAGAGGTTCCGGCCGGCCCCAGCGGCAGAGTGAACGCAAAATCCGGATCGGTGAAATAGCGGGAAATCTGCGCGCATGCCGCCTCGGCAAGGCGCCCGCGCGGCGCGAGCTCACCCGCGGATCGCGGCAAATACACGATTTCCGTCACAGTATCGCCATCCGTCCGGACGCCGACGAGTCCGAAAGGTGCGGGCATGCGAGCGCTGAATTCGACCGGGGCCACGATGCCTGGCGACGTTATGCGCTCGTTGCGCACGCGTCAACCGTGATGGGACGAACCCGCGCTCCGGGGGGGCCGTCCAGGGAACTTTATACGCGTTTCCGCGCGGAAAAGTGGAGCCACGCACGCCACGCTGCTACAATCATGGGCTTTTTTGCTTGCTTCGGCACCCGGACCCCTCGGGCGCGCG
>JAABRB010000624.1 GCA_011391185.1 Betaproteobacteria bacterium | reverse complement strand
TGCCGCTGTGGCGACCAGCGCCAGCAGCAGCGCTGCGGTGATCGGGCTTATCAGCCGGCGTAGTGGTTGCATCTTTCAATCCTTGTCGTCGATGTCGTCCACGGAGGCTTGCCCGGTCAGTCTCTGCCGGACGATCGCCCAGGACATGCCGACGCCCAGGATCAGGCCGAGCGCGGCTTGTGCGACCCAGGTCATCGCCGTGGCATTGGTCACGTCGAGCCAGCCCCAGGAAGCGATGAGCCAGACGAGTGCGGCGGTGAATGCCGCCATCAGCAGGAGGCCCAGCATCCCGATCGCCTGCATCATCGAACGCCACAGGAAAATCCACAAGATCAGCAGCGCGATGCCGAGCACGGCCTGGGCCGGCGTGAACGACGGGAAATTTCCGCGCACCCAGTGGAAGTAGCTGTAGCCGGCGGGGTTGAAAGTCGCAAACACCATGACGAGCGCGAACGCGACGCGCCAGGCGAAGCCCGCGATCGAGAAATTGTCCGTTGCCATACTGCTACCTCGCCGGCAGGAACCGGCTATTGCGCAGCAACGCCGCCGAAATCAGCGAGATCAGTAACCCGACTGGAAAGATCTCGATGAAAGTCATCGGCAGCCGGAACAGCGGGTTCGCATACTGCCGGCGGAATTCCTCCATCTGCGCGATCACGGCTTCGACGTCGGCCGCCGATGCGCCCCTGGCGCGCGCTGCCTCGACCGCGGCGTTGCTGTAGGAATCGATGAATGCGAAATCCGTGAGCGCCAGCGTGATCTCCCAGCCGATCACATAGATCACGCCCGCGACCGCGCTGATCCCGAGACCTGCCAGCAGGGCGGGAACGAAACGGATCGCTCCGCCCAGGTCGCGATCGCGCAGGCGCTTCACGCCGAAGAAGACCAGGCTGAGCGCGAGCAGCATCATCAGGTATCCGGCAAACTGGGAGGTTGCGGGGTCTCCTGGCTCGCTGTTTGCCAGCAGGAGGAACATGGGCACGGCGACGATCAGACCAGCAGCAACGCCGAAAATCAGGATGATGCGAGACATGACGGAACTCCCCAAATACTTGGTAGCGATATTACGGACCGGTCGGCGCCAATGCGCCATCGCCCAAAAGGGTGACTTACGGCACGAGGCCGAGCTCGCGGGCAATAAGGATCGCCTCCGTCCGGCGCGCGACGTGGGTTTTCACCGTATTGGGCGACAGTCCGAGCCGCGCGGCAATTTCCTTGTTGGAGCGGCCGTCCGCCAGTAACTGCAGGACTTGTCGTTCGCGCTCGGTGATGCCGAGCGAGGCCTGCGCGCGCTCATTCGGAGTGAATTCGCTGGCGCGCGGTTCGCTGCGAAAGAGCCGGCGGCCCACCCAGATTCCGAGCCCCAGGAATGCCGTCGCGAGCAACGCAACGTAGATCATGCCCGGGTGCGCCCGGGCCCAGATCTGGTACTCGAGCCATTGCAACGCGGCGGCACCGGCGGCGAGCGCCAAGCCGTAGATGAGCACTGTCCTCAGCATGGCAGGCAGTCTAACGTGAGAGTTCTGTCACATTCACCGGGCCCGGCAGGCCACGCTCCCGGGTCGACAGCCATTCCGGAGGCGCTATCGACTGCCGCTCCCGACACTGCGGCTTGCGTCACATTGTGCCGGGCAAGGGCCTGCCAATATTTTGTCTGGTCGCCAGCCGTGAGGCCCGGACGATGGCGCTTGTGATCTTTTCATCCCGCACCCTGGCCAGTTCCAGGATGCGTTCAGTGAAGATGCGTACCCTTGCCGTCGCGGCGGGCGCGCTGACACTAGGGGGCTTGCTCGGTGGTTTTGCCCTGGGCTTTCAACTCGGCGGCGCCAGGCAGGCGCCGGAGTTTGCGAACCTGGATCCGGCGCAACCTTGGGGCCAGGCACTCATTCAGGAGATCGGCAGCCTGTCCGGCCGCCTGATCCAGCTCGAGGCCGTGGCCGGCCGCCTGGCCAAGCGTGTTGCAGCGGCACCCCCGGCGGTTGCCGCGCCGGCGAGTACGCAGGCCAATATCGCCAACCAGCCGGCGGGCGGGCCGCTGCTTGCAACGCCGTTCGGCGGCGGGTCACGCACCGGCGCATCGCTGCTGCGGCTCGATCAAGGGCTCTACGACGTCGAGGCGAGTCTCGACGGCATCGCCTCAATGCTCGCGCGGCGCGACCTGGACCAGATGGCATTCCCCAGCCGGGCGCCGATCGCCGGCGTGGCGATCTCGTCCGGTTTCGGGCGCCGCATCGACCCGTTCACGCGGCGACCGGCCCATCACGCCGGCATCGACTACTCGGCGCCGCACGGCACGTCGATCCTGGCCAGCGCCGGCGGGCGCGTACGCCGTGCCGGTCCGCACGGCGCCTACGGGCGGACCGTCGAGATCGACCACGGC
>JAABRB010000623.1 GCA_011391185.1 Betaproteobacteria bacterium | reverse complement strand
AACTTTTTCGCCACGGCCTCGATCGCCTCGAGATCGTCCTTGCGTTCGGGCAGCCGCAACAGCGGCATCGTGCGCTGCTCGTACGCCGTGCGCAGCTCCGCGAGCCCCTCCTCTGTGCGCAACAGCATATCCCCGAACGCCTTGTCGGGGATGCCGCCCTCGCCGATCTTGCCCGCCAGCGCGCGATCGATTGTCTGCTTGTAGAGCATGCGAATCTCCGGGCCGTCACATAGCACGCGCCGCCACTTCGCGCGCGAGTTGCCGCAGCTGGCTATAGATGCGGATCGGCAGCATCACCGACAAGAAGGTCCGCGCCGGCTCAACCCGTGGCCGCGCTCAGTGGGCGGGAGCAGCTTCGGGCTCGAGCCGCGGCCGGCGCACGAGCACTACGAGCACCGCGCACAGGCTGAAGATGATCGCGAGTATCAAGAACACATCGGAGAACGCGAGCACCAGCGCCTCGCGGTATACGAGACCCGAGAGCCGCTTGATCGCCGCCTGCTCGGCGTTCGAGCCGAGGAAAGGGGTGAAGCGTTCGGTGAGGCCCGCCAGCGCCTCGTCGGCAGCGGAGCGGCCCCAGACGACGTGCTCGCGCAGCCTGAGAATGTGCAGATCAGTGCGCTGGTTCAGGAACGTGTTGATGCCCGCCAGCCCGAATGCGCCGCCGATGTTACGCACCGTGTTGAACAGGCCGGCCGCGTTCTTCAGTTGATCCGGCGGCAGTGTCCCGAGCGCCACGATATTGATCGGCACCATGCAGAACATCAGCGACGCACCGCGCAGAAGCTGCGGCAGCAGGAGCTCCCCGAAGCCCCATTGGCTGGTGATCGGCACGAGCTCGAAGCAGGAAAGCACGAAGCCCACGAACCCGCCGCCGATCAGCCAGCGCGGGTCGATCTTGCGCGCCAGCGTGCCGGCGATCGGCGCCGCCACGAACATCGCCGCGCCCGTAATGAACATGGTCTCGCCGACCTGCAGCGCGTTGAAGCCGCGCACGCGCGCGAGGAACAGCGGATAGAGATAGGTCAGGCCATAGAGCCCCATGCCGAGCACGAAAGTAAGCAGAGAACCCACCGCGAAATTGCGGTCCTTGTAGGCATGCAGGTCCACGATCGGGACCTCAACGCTGAACGTCCGCCAGAAGAAAATAACCCCGCCCACGGCGCTGAGCACCGCAAGGAAGGCGATGATGTTCGAGTCGAACCAGTCGTCGATCGGGCCTTGTTCGAGCACATATTCGAGGCTGCCGAGGAACACCGCGAGCGCGGCCAGGCCCCAGACGTCGATGCGTTTCAGCAGCCCGTATTCGGGCTCGTCGAAATCGATCAGCGTCCAGGCGATCACCGATGCGATCACGCCGGGCACGACATTGATCAGAAACAGCCAGTGCCAGGAAAAAAGCTCCGTCAGATAGCCGCCGATCGTCGGTCCGATCGTCGGCGCCAGCGTGACCGTGAGCCCGATCACCGCCATCACCGGCCCCATCGAGCGGCGCGGGAAAATCGTGTAAGCCGCGGCCATGGCGGTCGGGATCATGCCGCCGCCGATGAAGCCCTGCAGTGCGCGATAGACGATCATTTCGTTGATCGAAGTCGCCGTCGCGCACAAGACGCTCGCCAGCGTGAAGCCGGCAGCCGAGATCGTGAACAGCACCCGCGTCGAGAGCGCGCGGGCCAGGAAGCCCGAAAGCGGGATCATCACCACTTCTGCGACGAGATAGCTCGTCTGCACCCAGGCAATTTCCTGCGGCGCCGCCGAAAGGCCGGCCTGGATCTCGGCGAGCGACGAGGCGACGATCTGGATGTCCAGGATCGCCATGAACATGCCGAACACAAGCGCGGCGAAGGCGATGTACCGGCGGAGAGTTACCTTCGGCTCGGCAGCCGCCGGTGCGGCGGCGTCGCTCACGGCGCGGAACGCGTATCGACGGTCGCGACGACCGAGAGGCCTGAAACCAGCGGCCGTTCACCGACCGACTTGATGCGGATGCGAACCGGCACCCGCTGCACGATCTTGGTGAAGTTGCCGGTCGCGTTCTCCGGCGGCAGCAGGCTGAACAGCGCGCCCGAAGCCGGCGCCACGCTTTCCACTACCCCTTCGAGCGGTTGGCCGGGATCGGAGTCGAGTATGAGCGTCGCGGACTGGCCGGGGCGGATGCGCGCGAGCTGCGTCTCCTTGAAATTGGCATCGACATAGAAGCTGTCGGCCGGAATGATCGCCATGAGCCGCTTGCCAGGCGCCACGTAGTCGCCGACTTGAACCGCCTTGTTGCCGATGATGCCGTCGAACGGCGCATGGATCACGGTCGCCTCCAGGTCACGCGCCGCCTTGGCGAGCACCGCTTCCAG
>JAABRB010000622.1 GCA_011391185.1 Betaproteobacteria bacterium | reverse complement strand
GTTCGCGAACAGCGTGTCGCCGCCGAACGGGGGAATCTCGCGCGCCAGGAGCATCGAGGCCATCGGCGGCTCGTCCAGATAGGCCGTGTCCGTATGCCAGATGCCGCCGAAGTTGACCGTCTCGTGCGCGAGCTTCTTCACCTCGATGATTTCGGGAAATCCCGCGATGCCCTTCACGAACGGATACTCCACGGGCCTGCCGAGGCGCCGCGCGAACGCCATGTATTGCGCCGGCGTCAGGTCCTGGTCGCGGAAAAAGAGCACGAGGTGCTCGTGCCACGCGCGCCGCAGCACCGCCACCGGGTCGTCGTCGAGCGTCCGCGCCAGGTCGATTCCCAGCACTTCGGCCCCGAGCGCGCCCGCGACGCGCCGGACATCGATCTTCGTTCGCGGCATGCCAAAAATCTACTCTGTCTGCGCCGATGCGCCAAGACCCCGGTATGACACGGGTATATAGTCGTCATTCGTGCCGAGGCCGCGGGAAAGGCGAGTTGGCACGACCCGCGCGGCGGCGCCGCAGTCCGGCGTGGACGTGGGCGCGGTCCGATATAACAACACATTTGCCCGCACGCGATGACCGATCGCAATTCGACTTATGTCGCGCAGCACGCGAACCTGGCGAAGGAGCCGGCCGAGACCGACGCCAGGTACCTCGAGCTCCTGAGGGCGTGGAACGTCCGCGACGACAATGATTTCACGCTCACGGACAGCCGCGAGAAGACCGAGGCGCGGGGCGACGTCCGGTTGCGCGAATTCACCGAACGGCACCTGCGGATGCGGCTCGACGGGGCGCGGAACATGGTCCTGATCGTCGGGGCAACGACCCGCGAGGACAACGAGTGGATCCCGCTCGAGATCCGCTACGCGATCGATGAGTGCGAGATCCCGATCATCGCCGCGTATCCCGGACACGAGGTCATCATGGACCCGCCCGAGTTCGCGCAATTCTGGCCGGCGGCGCTGGCGAAACGCATTCGCGAAGGGTCGGCGCGGGTCATCCACATCCCGTTTCGCATGGAAGCACTGCGGGACGCGATCGCCCAGTTCACGCCCGCGAAGCGCCCGCAAAGCGGACTGAGCTTCTACGACCTCACGACTTACCGCGGCTGGGGGTACTGAACGCGGCGTGACGGCGGGGTCGCGGCGAGCCCCGTTGAATTGACAATCTTTTACCTTTATTGCGTGCACTCTCTGCTAGGGTTGTGAGGACTCCGGCAGGAGGACCCGAGGGGGGTGCCGGAGCGCGCTGGCGGCCGTAGATTTGCTGGATTTGCAGATGCGCGGCCCCGACAACTAGAACAACTAGAACATTTTCCTGCGAGCAAAGCGACCTCCCTCCCAACGGGAACATGGAGAGCCCGCGTATGGCTCCGCGGATACGCTTGTCCTGCGCGGTGGCATTCTGCGCAACGTGCTCGCTCGCATTTGCCCAGGTCGTGCCCGACGGCGGCACGGCGACGACCGCCACGACCGCCGCAAACGGCAAGGTGACGGTTGGCATCGCGCCGGTAGTCAGTAGCGGTATCAGCCACAACACCTACACCCGGTTCAACGTCGGCGCGCCTGGCGTGGATCTCAACAACGTCGGCGTGGGTGCCCGCACGATCCTCAACCAGGTCACCGGCACCGACCCGAGCCGCATCCAGGGTCAACTTGCGGTGATCGGCGCGCCGGCGCACGTCATCCTCGCCAACCCGAACGGCGTCACGGTGAACGGCGGCTCGTTCGTGAACACCGGGCGCGTGGCGCTCTCGACCGGCGCGGTGTCGTTCGTCGATCGCACGCCAACACCGATCACCACGCAGCGCAACGTCGTCCTCACGACGAGCCAGGGCGAGATCCGCATCGAAGGCGCCGGGCTCGCCGGCGCCTTCAGCCATCTCGAGCTCATCGCGAAGTCGATCCGGGTCGACGCACCGATTAAGACGACGAGTAGCGCCCTGGTTCCCGAGGTGCGGCTCACGGCGGGTGCGAGCCGCACCGAGTTCGATTCGTCGGTGTTCCCGGCGAATACCCTCAGCCAATGGACGGCGATCACGCCCGGGGCCGCGTCGAGCCCGGGCGTCATGCTCGTGGACATCACGCCGCTCGCCAACATATCCGCCGGCGCGATCCGGATCGCGGTGACGGATGCGGGCGCGGGCGTTCGTCACGCAGGGCATATCGCGGCGTCCGCAGGCGACTTCACGCTCGCCGCTGACGGCACGGTCGAAATCGCGGGAGGCCGGACCAACGCTGCGCAGGATGTCATCCTCGGGGCGCGTCAATTCGACGCGGGACCGGGGGCGGGCGGCGTGCCTTACGCGCTGACGGCGTCGCGGCATGTCGATCTGCGGGTCGGCGGCGCGACGCTTGCGGGCGGCACCGTTTCCGTCGGCACGGCCG
>JAABRB010000064.1 GCA_011391185.1 Betaproteobacteria bacterium | reverse complement strand
GTCGCGTCCCAAAGCGCCGTATTGCGACGACGCGGCGACCATTCGCGCAACGCCGGTCCGGCCTCGTGGTTCGATGCCGTTGCGATGTGGACCTGCTGCAGGGCCTCCCATGCGTAGTCTGCGGAATCCAGCGACAAGGCGGCGACGCTCTTCCCCCCTTCGAGTGCTCGCGCATCGGCCCCGGCAAGCAGCGCGGCGCCCACCGCGATCGCGAGCGTGCCCGCCCACGCCCCAGCAGCTGCCGCCGATCGAAACATGCAGCGATGCCGTCGGTGCCTTATTCAATTTTCCTGCCGCTCATTGCAATGCGAGGTCGGACTGGCGCTCGGCTTTCGATCCGATGATCAGATACAGCGCCGGGATGACGAACAGCGTGACCAGGGTGGCGGCAACGAGACCGCCGATCACGACGATGGCCGTCGGCCGGACTATCTCGAGTCCGGGGATAGCGCCGAACGCGACGATGGGCAGCAAGGCGGCAACGATCGCCGCGGAGCTCGCCAGGATGGGCGTGAGCCGCTCTCGCGTGCCGCGAATCACCAGCTCGAGGCCGAAGGGCACGCCCGCCTCGATCTCGAGCCGGTGATAGTGATCGATCAGCAGCACGCCATTTCGCGCCGCGATGCCGAGCACCGCCAGGAATCCGACGATCGAGCCGAGTGAGATTGCCCCGCCGCCCGCGAACGCCGCCAGGACACCGCCGACCACGGCCGCCGGAAGCGCCAGAAAGGCGATGAGCGCCAGGCGCCAGCTCTGGAAGCAGGCCTGCAGCAGCAGGAATATCCCGACTAGGGCGGCGACGGCGACTCCGAGAATGCGCTTCTGGGCGCTCTCCCGCTCGGTGAATTCGCCCAGAAGCTCCGGGTGATACTCGAGCGGAAACTGGATCTTCTCGAGCCGGTCCTCGACCTCGTCGACCACCGTGCCCGGATCCCGCCCCACCACATTGGCCACGACATCGACGTACGGCGCGATCCGCTCGTGCCGGATGATCGTCGGTGTCGATGCCAGGCTCACGTCGGCCACGTCCCCCAGTCGCGCGTGCGTGCGGTCGGTTTTTTCCACCCAGAGGTCGCGCAGGTTGTTCAGGCTCTGGCGCGCTTCGGGCGCACCCCAGACCACGACCTCGAAGATCTTCTGCTCCTTGAAGAGGTAGCCGACCACGAGCCCCGAGAACACGGTCGCCGAGGAGCGCCGAACATCGCCCGGCTTGACGCTGGCGCGGCCCGCGGAGTCGAGATTCACCTTGACGCGCACCTGCAACTCCTCCACCTGGCCTTCGGCGCGCAAGTCGGCGATTCCGGGAGTGCCAACCAGCGCCTGCCTCACCTCCTCGGCCTTCTTCTGCAGCACGTCGCGCTTCTGACCGTAAATTCGCACGACGATCGCATTGCTTTCGCCGGTGAGCACTTCGCCGATCTTGTCGCGCAGATAGAACTGCACGTTGCGATCGATCCCGGGGTAGCCGTCGATCGTCTCGCGAATCGCGGCGACCGTCCTGTCGTAGTCGGCCTTCGGGTCGATGCCGACCCAGATCTGGCTCGAATTGATTCCCACGACCTGGTCCCCGCTCACGGCGCGCCCCACGTGCGCGCCGACGCTCCGCACGCCGGGCAGCGAGCGCAGTTCGGTGCTCACCCGTTGCGTGATCCGGTAAGTCTCGGTGTGCGACGTTCCGGGCGGGGTGGCCCAGTTGACCAGCAAATCCCGTTCCTTCAGGGACGGCAGCAACGATTGCCCGAGCAGTGGCCACACGCCAGCGGCGATTACCGCCAGCGCGAGCGCTGCTGCGAACACCGTGCGCGGGGTGCGTACGGCGCGTCGCAGCAGCGCATCGTAGCGCTCACGGAGCCGCACCGCGACGGGCGACTCTCGAAGCGCGGCGGGCGTTTTGCCGAACACCAGTACGCTCAACGCCGGCGTCACGGTCAACGCGACGAGGGTCGACGCCACCACCGCGAGCGCATACGCGAGGGCCAGCGGCGCAAAGAACGCGCCCGAGACGCCATCCATGAAGAAGATCGGCAGAACGGCGAGCAGGACGATGAGCGTGGCATAGACCGCCACCCGCCGCGTCTGCAGCGTGGTCCTGTAGATGATCGACAGCGTCGATTCTCCGCTTCCTCCCGCCCGCGCGCGCAGCGCTGCCATGAGCTTGTCCGCATCCACGATCGCATCGTCGATGATGACGGCCAGGGCCACCAGCAGGCCGGCAAGCATCATCGTATTGATGGTCGCGCCGGTCAGGTTGAGAGCGATCACCGCGACGAGCAGCGACAGCGGGATCGCCACGATGCTGATCAGCGCGTTGCGCCAGTTGAACAGGAACACACCGATGACCAGGATCACGAGAAGGGCGCCGATGATGAGCACCCAAGTCAGATTGGCAATCGAGTCCTCGACGTACGATGCAAGCCGGAAGACTTTGGCGTCGATCTGCACGCCGGGGAGGCCGCGACTCAGCTCTGCCAGCGCCTGCTCGACGCCGCGGGTGACCTCCAGCGTGTTCGCGGAGGGGAACTTCTCGATGACGAGCATGAGACCGTGGCCGTTCGTGACGATGGCGTCGCCGATGAGCGGAGGATGGGCGAACGTGACCTCCGTGACGTCGCCCAGGGACATCGTTTTCCCCGTCATCAGCAGGTGAAGCGGCGAAACCGCCACCTTCGCCATGTCTTCCGGCGACTCGATCGGCATCGAGTGCTGAACGGTCAGCCGCTGATTGCGGTTGTCGATCCAGCCGCCGGTTCCGGGCGACGAGCCCTTCAGGAACGTCAGCGGCGACACCCACAAGGCGTCGCCGGCGGCAGCGATGATGTCCTCCTGCATCACGCGGGCGTCGCGCAGCCGGGCCGGATCGATGTGGACGTGCATCTGGCGCAGCCGCTGACCCCAGATCGCCACGTTTGCGACACCTGGCACCCCCAGCAGCCGCGGCTTGACGGTCCAACGGGCAAGCAGCGAAAGCTCGGTCGATTCGATCTTGTCCGACGACATTCCGATCATCATGAATCGACTGGTCACCGACCGGGGTTGCAGGATCGCCGGAGGTTGCGCGACGTTCGGCAAGGTGTACGCCAGCGTGAGCCGCTCCTGGATCATCTGCCGGGCCTCCATGAGGTCCGTGCCGCGCTTGAAGGTGAGCACGATCGACGAAAGACCGGTCACCGACTGCGAGCGGATCGAATCGAGCCACGGCACGCCGCTCAGCAGCTCTTCGAGATTGAGCGTGATCAGGCTTTCCACTTCTTCCGCGGAAAGCCCGATCGCCTCGGTCTGGACTTCCACGATCGGCGGCGCGAACTCGGGGAACACGTCGACGGGCATCTTCCTGATCTGGAGCGTCCCGAAAACGACCAACGCTGCGGCGACCCCCAGCACCAGGAAGCGGAACTGCAGGCTCGAGCCAATCATCCAGCCAAACATGTCCTTAATCCTCCTTCCCCGACTTCACTCTCGGATGGGTTCATTGGGATGGGTTCATTGCCGCCCGGCGGCTGTCCCTCGCACACTACTTGCCGAAAATTTCCGCGCCGTACAGGAGCGCCGCCCCGACACTCACCACCGGCGTTCCGACGGGCGGGCCTTCGGAGAGCACCGCCAGATCGCCCTCGATCCGCTCGACCACGATGGGCTGTCGCTCGAACGTCAACGGCCTGGTACTGACGTAGACCCAGGGTGCGCCTTTGGCGTCGTAGTACACCGCGCCATAGGGCACGACCTTCTGCTTCGCGTCGCTCCCCGCGATCTGGAGTTCGACGCGCGTGCGATCGTTCAGAGTCAAGCCGTGATCCTTGGCCGGCACGTAGTACAGGCGCAGCATCGAGCGTCTGCTGTCCTCGTCCGGCGGCATTCCGGACGGCATTGCCGAGATTTCCTTCACCAGCTTGTCGCGCGTGGCAAGCGGCAGAACGCGCGCCGGCTGGTCCTTGGCCAGCCGGTCCCATTCGCCCTGCGAGAGGGTCACGAGCACCCAGGCGTCCCCGCCAGTAACCCCTTTCCCGGGCGGTGCGTCCGGCTGCGGAGCCGGCGCAGCGGCGGACCTTCCGAAACCGCCGAATGTGCCCAGCCCGCTGCTCGGCGTCGCAGGTGTCACGGCCTTCTCCAACGGGAGCGTGACGAGGCCGCTCACCATCTGCCTGCGAACGACGGTTTGCTCGCCCACCGTGGCCGTCTCGATGCCCAACCGCTCCGCCGCCTTGGCGGACAGCACGACGCGCTTCGCGGCGCTTCCGGGCATGCTCTCGAGCGTGACCGCAGGGGTCTTGCCGCTCGATGACGAACTTCTCGGATCTGCCGCGCTCACCATTGCCGGCGCAAGCAGGAGCAGTGCTGCCACGAGCGCTGCAACAAGAGTGCTTCCGTTGCGAACCGCTTTCCCGCCCACCCCGATTGCCAGTTTCATGGGAACGTCTCCTGTTTGCTCAGAGCGGCGGAACGATGCCGTCCTGCCCGACGATGACAAAGACCGCGACGTACTTGCCGTCCGGCGCCTTTTGCGCGCCGGCGAAAACGTGTGCCCCCGGCTTGATCCAGCTCTTTTCCACGAGCGCCATCCTGTTGACCGGTACGTCGCGCGGAATTTCCACATCGGTCTCATCGTAATCGGAGGGGCCCCACTTGATCGAAATGACGCGGTCCTCGATATCGTCGACCCAGCCGTGCGAGATGATGGTCTCGGGAGTCAGGCTCCACTTCTTGTGCCCGACGGCGATCCCGCGCAATTTCTCGTCGATGATCCGCAGCTCGAACCCCTTGTGCAACCAGACCGCGGAGTCGCGGACGATCGGGCTGAATTCCTCCAGCTTCACGGCGACCGAACCGACGTAGACCCCGAAGTCCACCTCCGTGTAGCTGCCTTTGGTGAGACCGATGACAGTGATGTCCTCCGCAAGGTGCAGGCGAACCGTCTCGCCCTTGCTGTTCTTCACAGTCATCGAGGCGCTGTCGACCGCGGCGATCTGGCCGCGAACATGATCCGGCTCCGATTCGTCGGCGCGTGCCGGCGCGGCGAACCCCGCCACGACGAGGGAAGCGATCACCACCCGAGACGAGAGCGATAGCATCGACGTGCTCCCTATGCGTGGGCCGCGCGGACCGGTAAATCGTCGGCCGCCGCGCCGGATCCGGCCCCGAACCAGAGGTAAAGAATCGGCACGACGAACAGGGTCAGCAGCGTCGACGACACAAGCCCGCCCAGGATGACCACGGCCATCGGATGCTCGATCTCGTGCCCGGGGATGCTGCCGGGGATGACCAGCGGCAAGAGCGCGAGTCCCGTGCACAGGGTCGTCATCAGGATCGGCGACAATCGCTCGGTCGCTCCGCGCAATACGAGCCCGACGCCGAACGGCTCGTGCTCCACCTGCTCGATGTGCCGGTAGTGCTGGATGAGCAGGATGCCGTTCCGCGCCGCGATGCCCAGCACCGTGATCATTCCGACCAGGGAGCCGAGCGAGATCACCCGGTCCCCCAAGAAAGCGGCCAGCACGCCGCCGACCAGGGCCGCCGGAAGGGCGAGGAAGATCAGCCCGGCGAGCCGCCAGCTCCGCAGCGATGCATGGAGAATCAGGAAGATCGCGATCGCAAAGGCGATCGAGGCGAAGAGCAGGTTTCTCTGCGCGGCCTGGCGCTCCTTGTACTCACCCAGCAGATGCGGGTAATACCCGACCGGGAACTGGACCGTCTCCAGCCGGGCCTTGACCTCATCGGCCACCGAGCCGAGGTCGCGCCCTTTGACGTTCGCATGGACGTCGATGCGCCGGGAATTGTTCTCGCGCCGGATCTTGTTCGCCGTCGGCACGAGCTTCACGTCCGCCACCTCGGCCAACCTGACGCGCCCGCCATAGGGCGTGTCGATCAGGAACTCGCGAATGCCCTCCATGCTGCGTCGCATGGCGGGCGGCGACCACACAAAGACGTCGTAGACCTTGCCCTCGCGGTGGATGTCCGTGACCTCGATGCCGTTCATCAGAACGTTCACGACGCGGCGGACGTCGCCCGGCTTGAGGCCGTGGCGCGCGGCGGTGTCGAGGTCGAGCCGGACCTGCACTTGCGGGACCTCGACCTGCTGCTCGACGTGCAAGTCTATGAGCCCGCCCGTGCCCTTCAGCGCCCGCTGCACGTCCTCGGCCTTCTGCCGGAGCACCGCGAGGTCGGGCCCGAATATGCGCACGACGATGGACTCGCCCGCTCCGGTGAGAACCTCCTTGATCCGCTCTCTCAGGTAGGTCTGCACGTCGCGATAGAGTCCGGGGTAGCCTGCGACCGCGGCTTCGACGCTCGCGCGCGCCTGGTCGTAGTCGACCTTCGGTTCGACGCTGATCCAGTTTTCCGTGAAGTTCACGCCGTAGGGCTCGTCGCCTCCCACCGCACGCCCGATGTGGGCACCGAAGTTGCGAACCCCCGGAATGGCGCGCAGCTCGCGGCTCGCCTGCTGGGTGATCCGGAACGTCTCCGGATGCGACGTTCCCTCGGGCGGCACCCAATGCATCAGGAAGTCGCGCTCCTTGAATTCGGGCAACAGGCCCGCCCCGAGAAACGGCAGGACCCCGAGGCCGGCGACGACTGCGACCACCGCCGCCGCGAACGTCGCCCGTGGCGTGCGGATGGCGCGCGTGAGAATACCTTCGTATTTCCGCTTGAGCCACGGGACGAGCGGAGACTCCCGCCGCTCGATACTGGAGCGGTGCAAGAGCACCAGGCACAGGGCCGGCGTGACCGTCAACGCCACCACCATCGAAGCCAGCATGGCGAGGATGAAGGCGAGCGCGAGCGGCTCGAAGAACGCTCCGGCCAGGCCGCCCATGAAGAACACCGGCATCACGGCCAGCACGATGATCAGCGTCGCCTGCCAGATGGCCGGTCGCACCTCGAGCGACGCTTCGAGAATGATGCGCGCAGTCGTCTTCTCGCTGCCTGCCAGTCGATGCTGGCGGAGGCGCCGGACGATGTTCTCGACGTCGATCACTGCGTCATCCACCACCGATCCGAGCGCGACGACGAATCCGGCAAGGACCATCGTGTTGATCGTGGCGCCGTGGAAATAGAGGACGACCCCCGCTGCCACCAGCGAAAGCGGGATGGCGATGACGCTGATCACCGCCACGCGCCATTCGTAGAGGAACGCGCCGAGGACGAGCACGACCAGAACCGCGCCGAGCAGGAGCGCGATCGTCAGATTGTCCAGCGACAGCTCGATGAACGTCGCCGGCCTGAAGATCGTGGAATCGATCTCGATGCCGGGCAGGCCGGGACGCATCGCGGCAAGCGCCTGCTCGATCCCGCGCGTCACGTCGAGCGTGTTCGCCCAGGGCAGCTTTTCCACGATCAGCATCAGGCCGACTTCGTCGTTGATGACGGCATCACCGACGAGCGGCCAGGTGTCCCAGGCGACCGTGGCGACATCGCGCAGTCGCGGCGGATTGGGGCGCTTGCTCTTCAGCGCGACCGGCACCTCGGCCAGGTGCTCCGGCGAGAACACGGGCGAATCGAAGTGGATGACGAGCCTCTGGTTGGGGGCGTCGAGCATTCCGTCGATGCGTGTCTTCGCGGCCCCGGTGTACCTGAGCAATCCGTAATCCAGGGCCTCCGAGGTCGTCTCCATGACCTCGTCGAGCGTCACGTTGTGCGTGCGCATCAGCGTGGGGTCGGCCTGCACCTGCAGCGACTTGATCCGCTCGCCCCAGATCGGAACGTTGGCGACGCCCGGGACGGACATGAGACGGAACTTGATCGTCCAGTAGGCGATCATCGACAGGTCCATCATGTCGTGGGTTTTCGAGGAGATCCCGATCTTCATGACCCGGCTGGTCGAGGACAGGGGTTGGAGCATCACCGGCATCCCGGACGATTGCGGCAGCTCCGCGATCGCGACCTTCAGGCGCTCCTGCACGCGCTGCCGCGCCTCCATCAGATTGGAGCCCAGCTTGAAGAGCATGGTGACTTGCGACAGCCCGACCACCGACGAGGAGCGTACGACGTCGACGCCTGGCGTCCCGCGAAGCGCCTCCTCCATGGGAATGGTGATCAGCTCCTCGACCTCGGTGGACGTCATGCCGGGGCCTTCGGTCTGGATCTCGACCTTCGGCGGCGCGAACTCGGGGAACACGTCGATCGGCATCTTGCGCAGCTGCTCGGATCCGAAGACCAGCAGTGCCACGCCCGCGGCCATCACCAGAAAGCGGAATTTCAGGCTTGCGCCAATGATCCAGCTGAACATGAACGATCCCTCCGCGCCATCACCGCCAAGGTCCGATCCAACTGAACATCCGACTCGACTTCCGTTCGCGCCAACACGGCTGCGACGCGACTAATTCCCCTCGACGCATCACGTATTTTTCGTCGATGCATGCGTTCGCTTTTCGCGACGCACACACTCTCCCCACCCCGGATTGCGACTCGTCCAGGGAGTCACTGCTGCACCGATGTGTCCGGTTTTTTCTCTAGTTGATGACTACGGGTCGAATCCCCGAGCGGACGAGACGAATTCGAGATCGATTGAGTGTCGTTGCCAGCGTGGCGCCGCATCAAAAAGTGCCGCACGGCGTTGCAAGTGCAGCGGCCGCGTGATCGGTCCATTCTCGCGAAGGTGTCCGTGGGAGCTCGCGACAGGCAAAGCGCGGGCGGTGCGCTGAGCTCGCGCACGACTCTGCGACGGACGAAGACGCCCGAGCATCCGCCCCCCCTACTCGTCGGCCGCGCCCCGATAATCCAATCGGGGGCGCCTCCCATCGAGCGTCGTGGCGCATTTTCGGCCCCGAGCCGCGCACCACTCCACCCACCGCTTGCGCTTTGCTCTTGGGGCAAAGCTGAGGATTGCGCAACTCAAAGGGTGCGCCTGCGAAGGTGCGCGCACCGAACGCTGCGCGCCGTGACACTTATAATTTTCGTGCCCGGTCAGGCACCTTATCGGTATTTCGGCATTGCACCGACTTGCCTACGAATCGAGCATCGCGAGAGTATCAAAATTTCGCGAAATTGCAATAGGCCATTTCGCGATTGCCCTGCCCGCGCTCGGCTCGGCATGGCGAAACATCGAAAGACTGCCCCGCTCGTTCGATATGCAAGGCGATTAGCGACCTTGCCGGTCGGAGGTGCGGAAACGGGGCGAGGCCGCCACAGACGCGCTGACGCTCGGAACAAAATTCCACGAGCACCAGGGTCGAGCGCGAATCGGGTGAGATCGATTGGCCTATCGCTTCGCTCGCTTTACTTGCGGAGGAAATCCGATGCTGCGCGGCCTGATGCAGGACGCTCCCCTGCTGATCTCGTCGATCATCCGGCATGCCGACCTCTGTCACGGCGACACCGAGGTGGTGTCGCGCACGGTGGAAGGCGGCATCCACCGCTACACGTACGCCGATGCGCACCGGCGCGCGCGGCAGCTCGCGCAGGCGCTCGGCCGGCTCGGTGTGGCGCAGGGCGATCGCGTCGGCACGCTGGCGTGGAACGGCTACCGGCATCTCGAGCTCTTCTACGGCGTTTCGGGGATGGGCGCGGTCACGCATACGATCAATCCGCGGCTGTTCCCCGACCAGATCGCCTACATCGTCAACCACGCCAAGGACCGCTATGTCTGCTTCGACCTGACCTTCGTGCCGCTCGTGGAGAAGCTCGCCCCGGGCTGCCCGGGCGTGCGCGGCTGGGTGGCGTTGACCGACCGCGCGCACATGCCGAAGGCCGGGATCCCGAACCTCCTCTGCTACGAGGAGCTCATCGCCGCGGAGAACGGCGACTACGAATGGACACGGCTCGACGAGTGGACCGCCTGCGGCCTCTGCTACACCTCGGGCACTACGGGCAACCCGAAGGGCGCGCTCTTCGCGTATCGCTCGACCGTGATCCATGCTTACGCGGCGTCGCTGCCCGACGTCTTCAACGTCTCCGCGCGCGACGTGATCCTGCCCGTCGTGCCGATGTTCCACGTCAATTCCTGGGGCATCGCCTACACCACACCGATGACTGGCGCGAAGCTCGTGCTGCCCGGGGCGAGGCTCGACGGCAAGAGCCTCTACGAGCTCTTCGAGGCGGAGAAGGTGACGACCACCGCCGGGGTCCCCACCGTCTGGCTCGGGCTGCTCGCGTACATGAAAGGAGCAGGGCCGGCGCGGCGGTAACGCGCGCGGAGCTCCTCGCATTCTACGAGGGCAAGGTCGCCAAGTGGTGGATCCCGGACGACGTCGTGTTCGTCGAGTCCTTGCCGCACACCGCCACCGGCAGGCTCCTCAAGACCCAGCCCAGGCCCGATTTCCGCGGGCACCCGCTGCCTTCGGCGTGACGAGCGGGGCGGCGACCGCTCCGCTTCCCGGCTGCCCGCGGCGCGCCGCCCACCGCGCTCCCACGCGTCGGGCGGCGCCCGCTTTCCCATCCTCCGAAAAGGGGCGTATATTATTTCGGCACCAGGTCATTCGCCCCAGGAGGCAGGGCAGTCTGCCTTCGCAACAACGATGGAGGGCGTCTCTCGCACCCGGAATACCGACAAGGAGGATGTCATGGAGCAGTCGAAGCTCGTTCGTCGAGATTTTCTGAAGCAGCTCGGAGTAACGGTCGGCGCCGCCGGCCTCGGCGCCGCGGGGTATGTTGCCGGTCCCCGCATCGCGCAGGCCGCGATGAAGCCGAAGGGGACCATTCCGAACTCTCCGATCAAGACCGGCCACATCACCTTCCTGACCGGTCCCGCCGAGCTTCTGGGCGGCCCCGGCATCCGCGGGCACATGCTTGCCGCCGAGGAGATCAACGCCGAGGGCGGGCTGCTCGGCAAGCGCAAGATCGAGACGATCACCGCTGACGAGGCGGCCGGCACCGACGCCAACGTGAAGGAGCTGCGCCGCATGAAGCTCTCGGAGAAGATCAACCTCTTCACGGGCGTCATCTCGAGCGGCAACACGCCGGCGCTCGGCCCGGTGGCCGAGGAGCTGGGCGTGCTGACGCTCTTCAACGACGGCTGCACCGACTTCCTGTTCGACAAGGCGGTTCCCAATCCGAAGTTCGTGTTCCGGGTGACCAATATCCAGTCGGCGGACGGGGTCACCGCCGCCGTCGGGGCGGCGACGCACTGGCCGAAGGCGCGCCGGATCGCCTCCATCCAGCCGGACTACAGCTACGGTCGCAACGTGCACGAGCACTTCTCGCTCGCGTTCAGCCGCCTGGTGCCCGGCACCGAAGTCGTCGCCGAGGCCTGGCCGAAGCTGTTCAGCACCGACTTCACGCCGCACATCACCAAGATTCTCGCGGCCAAGCCGGATCTGCTGGCCGTCGGCCTCTGGGGCGGCGACTACGTGGCGTTCTACAAGCAGGCACTGCGCTACGGGTTGTTCGACAAGATGAAGGTCGCCACGACGCTCGCCTTCGGCGGGGTTCCGCACGCGATCGGGAAGGATCACCCCGAGGGGGTCCTCGCCGGCGTGCACGCCAACTACCACTTCCTGTATCCGTCGGGCGACCGGTGGCCGATCAACAAGCAGTTCGTCGAGCGCTACTACAAGCGCTGGAAGGAGTATCCGAGCTTCGAGGCCGACGGCGCCTACGCCGCGCTCTATCTCTACAAGGCGGCGATCGAGAAGGCCAACCAGCTGACGGGGGGCTGGCCGGACGACGAGGCGATCATCACCATGCTCGAGGGCATGCAGCTCGATACGCCGGCAGGCTACCTGTACATCCGCGCCGACAACCACCAGGGCTACAAGGATGCGGTGACGGGCCTAAGCAAGAACGTGGCGGAGTACGACTTCCCGGTGTGGGATCCCAAGTCCGTCATCACCATCCCGATCCGCAACATCACGCCGCCGC
Organism: Betaproteobacteria bacterium; assembly: GCA_011391185.1. Next base: position 1,064 of record JAABRB010000064.1, on the reverse strand, counting down.
CCAACTGGGCGAAGCCGGGACAGGGCGGCAACAACGAGTCCACTGCCGCGGCGCACTGGATCAAGAGCACCTGGCCGCAAGCGACGGCCTGATGCCGTAAGCACCGGGCAACGTTGCCCGGGACGGCCGCGCTCGCGGGCGGCCGTCCCGGTGCGCAGGCCCGATCGAACAACGCAAGAGGGGGGGATGGCGCCGTGGCGGCGGTACGCTGCCACGCTCGCCTTTCGGTCTTGAATTCGATTCCTCGAGCGATGCGGCACCGCGCCGGTCTCGTCCTGGCGTGCACCGCCATGCTGACCGCGAGCCATGCGCTTGCCGGCCACGGTGTCGTGTTCACGCCGTCGTACTATCCGCAGGAGATCACCATCGCGACCGTCGATCCTGCGGCCGCCGGTGCGCAGCTGCAGAACGCCACCCTGCACGCCTACGTCGGCGCGACACCGCGCTTCGCCGCTGATGCGCCCAAGGATCTGAAACCGGTCGAGTCGCTCGAGTCGTTCCTCGTGCTCGATTTCAACCCCGCGACGGAGGCCTTCCGGCAGAGGGAGCGGCGCTGCGCCACGGCACGGGAAATTCTCGCCGGGCTCGATGGAAGCCACGCAGGGATCAACCTCGGCGCCTATCCCATCACGCCTTTCCACCCGGACTATCTGCAGCACCTCGACCGGGTCGCGGCGGCCGCGGCCGGGCGAGCCGGCGCCGCGGTCGATCGCCACCTGACGTTCCGCGCGCAAGGCGCTCGTGCGCAGGCGCTCGCGCAATCCCGCGGGCGGCTCGACGCCGGGCGCTGGGACGTGAGCGTGGAGGAAGTGCCGGTCGCCGCGTTGATGGGCGCTCCCGTGAGCGGATGGCTCGGTCCGCCCTGGATGAAGCAGGGATGGTTCCACGCCTATCAGCTCCTCGGCGCAGCGGTGAGCGATCCGGCCGACAAGCGGTCCGCGGAGGCGAGCTACCGGCGGCTGGCGAGCGGCGACTACGCGAATCCGACCGAGCAAGCGAGCATCGAACGCGCCTTGCTCGCGAGCCTCACGCGCGGGTGCGACCGCATCGTGCTCGGCTATACC
>JAABRB010000621.1 GCA_011391185.1 Betaproteobacteria bacterium | reverse complement strand
CCTCACGCCGCTCGCGCCCCAGTAAATACAGGAGCAAACCCAACCCTCGCCCCGTAGGGGCGAGCAGCGCGAGCGGCAGCAACCGCAGCAGCCAGACGAGGGCGAGCGCGGCACGGGTCAACACGCTGCGCTCCGAAGGCAAAAGGCAAAAGGCAAAAGGCAAAAGGTGTAGGGCCGAACATCGCCAGCCGGGGGCTCTTTCGCGCTCATCTTTGTGCCTTGTGACTTGTGCCTTGTGCCCTAGCCGGCGGAGGCTCGGCTCCGGCCGGCGTCTTGTAGCGGTTGTAGCTCCACAAATACTGCTCCGGGCAGCGCCGCACCTGGGCCTCGACGGCCCGGTTGAGCGCGGCCTCATCGAGATCCTGCGCGGGCAGCTCATCGAGGTGCAGGCGGTAACCGCGCCCGGCGGGCAGCCGCTCGGCAAAGGCCATGATCACCGCTGCGCCGCTGGCCTGCTGCAGGCGCCTGACGAGCGTCATGGTATAGGCGGGCCGGCCGAAAAAATCGGCCCACGCGCCTTCCCCCACGCCGGGTGCCTGGTCCGGCAGCAGCCCGACCGCTTCGCCGCGGGCCAGCGCCTTGTAGAGCATGCGCACGCCCCTCAAATCGGCCGGCGCCACCACCGCCTGCCAGCGGCTTCTGCCCGCGATCATCAGCGGCTCGATCCAGGCGAGCTTCGGCGGGCGGTAGAGCACGACGAGCGGCATGCGCTGTGCGCCGTAGAGCGCGGAGATCTCGAAACAACCGAGATGCGGTGTCAGAAAAAGGATGCCCTTGCCGCGCCTGCGCGCCGCTTCGACAACATCCCAGTGCTCGCATTCGACGACCAGCCGCGCAACGTTTTCGTCTTTTCCGAACCAGACCGCGATCAGTTCGGTCACGCCCTTGCCGGCCTCGGCGACGGTCGCGCGCAACATCGCGCCGCACTGCTCCTCGCCGCCGCACACGCCGCTGGCGTAGAGATTTTCCCTCAGCCGCGCTGCATAGGAAGGGGATGCCCAGTACACCAGCCAGCTCAGCGCCGAGCCCCCGCGATGCAGCCAGGAAAGCGGCAGGCGCGCGAGCAGGCGGAACGCGGCGGCAAGCATGAAAATTCTTTATAAATCGAGGCTTATCTGCTATTCTAAGCGCCTTTTTCCGTTTCCAGAAACAAAAAGATGAATGACTTCCTGTTTACTTCCGAGTCCGTCTCCGAAGGCCATCCCGACAAGATTGCGGACGCGATTTCGGACGCCGTACTCGACGCGGTGCTCGCCCAGGACAAGACCGGCCGCGTGGCTGCGGAAACGCTGACACATACCGGTCTCATCGTAATGGCCGGGCAGATCACCACCAGCGCGCGCCCCGATTACGCGCAGATCGCGCGCAACGTGGTCAAGCGCATCGGCTACGTCGACTCCGAGATCGGCTTCGACTACAAGAGCTGCGGCGTTCTGGTGTGCTACGACCAGCAGTCGCCGGACATCGCGCAGGGCGTGGACGAAGGCAAGGGCCTCGACCTCGACCAGGGCGCCGGCGACCAGGGCCTGATGTTTGGCTTCGCTTGTGACGAGACACCGCAGCTGATGCCGATGCCCATTTATTACGCGCACCGCCTGATGGAGCGCCACGCCGAGCTGCGCCGCGACGGGCGCCTGCCGTGGGCGCGGCCGGATGCGAAGTCGCAAGTCTCCGTGCGCTACGTGGACGGCAAACCGCACCACATCGACACGGTCGTGATCTCGACCCAGCACAGCGCGGATATTTCGCACGAGCCTCTCACCGAGGCGGTGATCGAGCAGATCGTGAAGCCGGTGCTGCCGAAGAACATGATCACCAAAGACACCCGCTACCTGATCAACCCGACCGGCCGCTTCGTGATCGGCGGGCCGCAGGGCGACACGGGGTTGACCGGCCGCAAGATTATCGTCGACACCTACGGCGGCTACTCGCGCCACGGCGGCGGCGCGTTCTCGGGCAAGGATCCTTCCAAGGTGGACCGTTCGGCGGCCTACGCCGCGCGCTACGTCGCGAAGAACATCGTTGCCGCCGGACTGGCGAGGAAATGCGAAATCCAGGTGGCTTATGCCATCGGCGTCGCGCGCCCGGTGAGCGTGCTGGTCGAGACCTTCGGCACCGGCAAGATCGCCGACGACAAGCTCGCCAAGCTGGTCGAGAAGCACTTCGACCTGCGGCCCAAGGGCATCATCCACTCACTCGACCTGCTGCGGCCGATCTACGAAAAGACCGCGGCCTACGGTCACTTCGGCCGCGACGAGCCAGAGTTTACATGGGAAAACACAGGCAAGGCGGCGGCGCTGAAGGCCGACGCCGGTGTCCGGTAAGAAGCAGCAAGAAATGGACAGGATTTACAGGATCAACAACAACAAGAACTGACCTGCTGTTGTA
>JAABRB010000620.1 GCA_011391185.1 Betaproteobacteria bacterium | reverse complement strand
CTGACCTTGGGTCGAGCGGATCGCGGTGCAGAGATTGGTCTTGCGCGAAAGGCAGGACGGGCATTGCCGGCACTCGGGCGTATAGAGCGGGATCACGTGGTCGCCCTTCTTGAGCGACGCGACACCCGGTCCAACCTCGACGACGATGCCGGCGCCCTCGTGGCCGAGGATCGCCGGGAACAGCCCTTCGGGATCGGCGCCGGAGAGCGTGAACTCGTCGGTGTGGCAGATGCCGGTGGCCTTGATCTCGACCAGCACCTCGCCAGCCTTGGGGCCGTCGAGCTTGACCGTCGCTATCTCCAGCGGCTTGCCCGCCGCGAACGCCACCGCTGCACGCACGTCCATGCTGTTCCCCCGATTTTCTAGAGCGTACCGGCTTCGCGCGCTTCAACCAATCCCGGCGATGCGCCGGATCATGCGGTCATGAATCGCGGGAAAGCGCACGAGAAATCCGAGGACGGAAGGAAACAGCGCCCGACCGAAGAAGCCTTGGCTGGTGGCGATGCGCTGCATCATGTCGCTCTCGCGCACGACCGCGGCAGCGTGGCGCTGCTGGGTCGCTTCCCAGGCGAAAAAATCGCCCGCTCCGGCGATTACCTGCGCCAGCGTGACCGCGTCCTCGATGCCGAGATTCATGCCGCGGCCGCCCGCCGGCGAATGGATATGTGCGGCATCGCCCACGAGCCAGACGCGGCCGGTGCCCCGGCGTTTCACCATGCGGTGGCTGACGGAGAAATCCGACTGCCAATGCACCTTGCCCGGCTTCCAGCTGGCGGGGACGCGCGAGAGCACGTTGGGCTCATTAGAAATGAGCCGATGCCGCCTGCCGCCGATCGGCGCGCGCACCATGACGGGTCCGCGATAGTCGAGTCTGAGCTCGGCGCGGTCGGGTTCCGCGTCGCCGAGCAGCTCCACGTCGGCGAGGCTCCAGTGGAACGGGTAGGGCGCGCCGGGAAATTCCAGCCCGATCCGGTGGCGCACGGTCGAATGCGCGCCGTCGGCACCGATGATCCAATCGGCGGAAAACAGCGCTTCACCCTTGGGCGTCCTGGCGCGGGCGGTCGCGGACTCGCTGCCGTTCACGATATCGACGACCTCGACGCCGCGTTCGACCGCGATTCCGCGCTTTAGCAAGCATTCGATGAGCACGCGCTCGGTTTCGTTCTGGGCGAGCGCGAGCAAGTACTTGCGCGGTGGCGGCAGGCGGGTGGCGTCCATGGTCACGCGCGTGCGGCCGTCGACCACGATGCGGGCGCCGCGCAGCTTCACCCCGGCCTCGATCAGGCGATCCGATGCGCCAGCGGGATCGAGCAGATCGAGTGAGCGCGTGTTGACGAGGATGGCGCGGCTTTCCTTGGTCGCCGCCGAAACCTTGTCGACGATGCGGACCGCGACGCCGAGGCGGGTGAGCTCCAACGCGGCCGAAAGCCCTACGGGTCCGGCGCCGACAATAAGTACGCTGGTCTTGTCTGTCATTGGTCCGGGAGAGTGTGGGGCCGAACGCAGGCCGTCAATGATGCGAACGGGCGGAGCGCTGGCGCGTTCCGCCCGTTGGCGCGGCTATTCCGCTCCGCTCAGCGCGGCTGTGGAACGATGCGGATATAGGGCTTGGGCGACTTCCAGCCGTTCGGATAGGTCTTCTTGGCGTCGTCGTCGGACACGGAGCCGGCAATAATCACGTCCTCGCCGTGCTTCCAGTTCACCGGCGTCGCGACCTTGTGCTTGGCGGTGAGCTGCAAGGAGTCGATCACGCGCAGCACCTCGTCGAAGTTCCGGCCCGTGGTCATCGGATAGACCAGGATGAGCTTGATCTTCTTGTCGGGGCCGATGACGAAGACGTTGCGAACGGTCTGGTTGTCGGCCGCCGTGCGTTTGGCTGGGTCGCCCGAAGCGCTCGCCGGCAGCATGCCGTAGAGTTTCGAGACGTTGAAATCGACATCGCCGATCATCGGATAATTGGGCGCATGGCCCTGGGTCTCCTTGATGTCGTTGGCCCAGGTCGCATGCTTGTCGATCGGATCGACGGAGAGGCCGATGATCTTCACGTTGCGCTTGTCGAAGTCCGGCTTGATCCGCGCCATGTAGCCGAGCTCGGTGGTGCAGACCGGGGTGAAGTCCTTGGGGTGCGAGAACAACACCGCCCACTTGTCACCGATCCAATCGTGGAACCTGATCTTGCCTTCGGTGGTTTGCGCCTCGAAATCCGGCGCGATGTCGCCTAAACTTAGAGCCATGCTTGTCTCCTGATTTTTTTTTGCAAACGCTCACGGGTCGCTGCGCGCTGCCTCTGGTTCTCAACCCAATATAGGCTCCTTCACATAACGTGCCAGATGAATGGTTTAATCACACCAACGGGACGTTCAAATATCCATTGCCTTCATTCCAGCGCC
>JAABRB010000619.1 GCA_011391185.1 Betaproteobacteria bacterium | reverse complement strand
GGTCATACGGAGGCTTGCGTCGATCTGTGCCGGCTCGCCGGCCTGCCGACGGTCGGCGTGCTCGCCGAACTGGTCAACGACAACGGCACGGTCAAGCGCGGGCCCGAGGTGATCGCGTTCGCCGAGACGCACAAACTCGTGCACATTTCGGTCTCGGACCTCATCGCCTACCGCCAGGCACGCGAGAAGCTCGTGGAGCGGGTGGCTACCTTCCCGGTCAAGAGCGAGGTCGGGGAGCTGACCGGCTATGCCTTCGTGACGCCGTTCGACCCGGTACATCACATGGCTTTCGTCTACGGCAAGATCGGCGACGGCAAGAACGTGCTGACAAGGCTGCACCGGGCCGACATCGTCGCCGACGTGTTCGGCGGCGCCAAGGTGATCCCGCGCGCACTCGCGCGTTTCAAGAAGGAAGGCCGCGGCGTGCTCGTGCTGCTGCGCGACGGCACCGCCGGCGTGCCGGTGATGCCGCCGGGCGGCGAAGCCAAGTCGTCGGAAGCGGCCCGCGACCGGCAATGGCGCGAGGTCGGTCTCGGCGCTCAGATCCTGCGCGATCTCGGCATTTCCTCGATCCGCATCCTGACCGGGCGCACTCTCACCTATGTCGGCTTGGCCGGTTTCGGAATCGAGATCGTCGGCACGGAGCCGGTCGAAGGCTGAACCGCCGGCCAGGAACGATCCAATGCTCGTAGGAGTTCCCAAGGAAATCAAAGACAACGAATACCGCGTGGGCCTGGTGCCCGCGACGGTACGCGAGCTCGCCGCTCGCGGTCACCGCGTCCTGGTGCAGAAGGATGCGGGCAATGGCGCCGGCATCGCGGACTCCGACTATGTCGCAGCCGGCGCCGAGATCGTGGCCGATGCCGTGCAGATTTTCGAGCGCGCCGAGCTGATCGTGAAGGTCAAGGAGCCGCTCAAGGCCGAGCGCACGATGCTGAAGCGCGGGAAGATTCTTTTCACCTATCTCCACCTCGCGGCCGACCGCGAGCAGACCGAGGCGCTGATGGCCTCGGGCATCACCGCTATCGCCTACGAGACGGTGACCGACGCGGCGGGAACGCTGCCGCTGCTCACGCCGATGTCCGAGGTCGCGGGCCGCATGGCGCCGCAGATCGGCGCGCGGCTACTCGAAAAGACCAGCGGCGGTCGCGGCGTGCTCTTGGGCGGCGTGCCGGGTGTCATGCCCGGCGAGGTATTGATCCTGGGCAGCGGCGTGGTCGCGACCAATGCGGCGGTGATCGCCGTCGGCCTTGGCGCGGACGTGACCGTAGTCGGCCGCAACGCAGGTTCGCTGCGCCATTTCACCGAGCGGTTCGGTGCTCGCGTGCGCACCGCATTCGCCAACGCGGAAACGATCGAGGCGCTGTGCCGGCGCGCCGATCTCGTCATCGGCACGGCAATGTCGCGCGGCGGCCGGGCACCCAAATTGATCAGCAAGGCGACCGTCAAAGCCATGAAGCCGGGCTCGGTCATCGTCGATGTCTCGATCGACCAGGGCGGCGTCGCCGAAACCTCCCGGCCGACCAGCCATTCGGAGCCGACCTATGTCGTGGACGGCGTGATCCATTATTGCGTCCCCAACATTCCAGGCGCGGTGGCGCGGACCTCGACCTTCGCGCTCAACAACGCAACGCAGCCCTATATGCTGGCGCTCGCCGACAAGGGCCTGCGCGCGCTGGCCGACGATCCGGGCCTGCGCGACGGACTCAATGTTCATGCGGGGCGACTCACCTACAAGGCGGTGGCCGAGGCGCTGCAAATCCCCTACACGCCGGCCGAAGCGGCGCTCAAAACCTGACGCACCCTGCTTGGTGCGGTGCGCGGAGCATGGCAACATCATCGTCGAGTCGGCTCCGGCGGAGGCGGCGATGAAAAATGCCTTCAAGCATTTCGTGTGGGCTGGAACCCTAGCGCTCGCGGCGTTTTTCTTGCCCCCGGCGACCCACGCCGGCGAGCCGATCCCGGTCGATGTCGAGCTCGTGATCGCGGTCGATATTTCCTATTCGATGGATTACGACGAGCTGGCGCTGCAGCGCGGCGGCTATGTCGCCGCGATGACCTCGAAGCAGTTCCTCGACGCGCTGAAGCAAGGCGCCTATGGCCGCATCGCCGTGACCTATGTCGAATGGGCGGGCGTGAGCGAGCAACGGATTCTCGTTCCCTGGCAGCTGATCGACGGCCCGGCAAGCGCCGACGCGTTCGCCAGCAAGCTCGTGGAGACACCGATCCGGCGCGCCTATCGCACCTCGATCTCGGGCGCGCTCATGTTCTCGGCAGAACTGTTCGGCACCGGCGACTTCAAAGGCCTGCGCCGGGTGATCGATGTTTCCGGCGACGGCACCAACAATCAGGGTCCGCTGATCGAGCCGACGCGCGATGAAGTCGTCGCCAAGGGC
>JAABRB010000618.1 GCA_011391185.1 Betaproteobacteria bacterium | reverse complement strand
ATCGCTGCCGACGGCGCCACGTCGGGCGGCTTCAGCCGCGCCTACCTGCACCACCTGGATCGATGCGGCGAAATGCTCGGCCCGATGCTCGCGAGCATCCACAACCTGCACTACTACGTGAACCTGATGCGCGAGTTGCGTCAGGCGTTGGAACAAGGGCGCTTCGCGGCCTGGCGCGCGCGGTTCAAGACCGACCGCGCTTGCGGCGTGTAGCGATCACCAGAACTGCCAGTTGCCGGTCATCACGACCCAGACGCCGAGCATGCCATTGGTGACGGCATGCGCGATCACCGGCACCCAAAGCTTGCCCGTGCGCACGTACAGCCACGCGTAGGACAGGCCGGCGATCACCGCCGCGAGCCACAGCGTGTGGGCAAGCGTGAAGACGAAGGTCGAGAGCACGATGGCCTTCAGCCCCACGTGCCGCGGGTCAACCCCCTCGAACACCGGCTGCTGGATCCAGCGCATCAGGAACGATCGCCAGAAGAGTTCTTCCATCAACGGCACGACGAGCGCGGCACCCGCGATCCGGAAGGCCACCAGCGCCCAGTCGATACGTCCTGCGGCGTCGAGCGGCGTGAAACTCGCGGAAGGTTCACCGAGGGTCATCCATTTCGCGTCGAGCTGAATCCAGAGCAGGAACATCAGCGCCCCCACCGCGATGGCCAGTAGCGCCTCGCTCGCGACGGGCAAGGTTTGACGCGCGAGTTCGCCGTACTCGCGCGACAGCGCAGCCAGCAGTCCACCGACGATGACGACCGTGATCGCGTAGATCCAGCGCGGGTCAAAGCCCCAGGATCCGTCCCCTGGCACGGCACCCCGCGCCGCCAGCAGCAACATGAAGGCGGCAAACGGAATGATCCGCACCCAGGCGGCGCGGCTCAACGCTGGACTCATCGGCTGGTTCCCCCCTGAACGCCGCGCAGTATGCGCGAGCCAGGTGGGTCGGCTCGGAGTCCCACGACGCCCTCGGGGAAAGCAATTCGCTGAATTGGTCACGCTGGGGCGTCGCGCGTCGCTACTCGACGCGGGAACGTCATGCGTTCCTCGGAACGGACACGCTTCGCGCAAGCCGACACCCCCTCGAGGTCGGCTCTCCTGGTCGCCCCGGCAGAGTTTGCCAAATTCATCAGTCTCGTCGCGGCCATCGTGTGCTCGGCGTGAATGTCAACACACCCTAGGCAATGCCTTCACTTAACGCCGCGCCGGCTCGGGAACACGATAGCTTCACACTGGAGAGCGCGCGCATTACCATAGGCGCAGGTGCCGACGCTTCGGCCCCCCCCTGAGATGATTTAGTCACCAGCCTATTGATCCGGAGAACGCCGTATGGCAACTGCCAAAAATGTCACAGCAAAGAAGACAGCGAGCAAGAAAGCCGCCCCGAGGTCGGTGACCAAGAAGGCCGCGCCGTCGTCGGCCGAGTTGCCGGCGGCGAAGAAGCGCGCCCCGAGCGCGGCCTTCATGAAACCCATGACCCCCAGTACAGCATTGGCAGCGGTAATCGGCGATAAGCCTTTGCCCCGAACCGAAGTGACGCGCAAGATCTGGGAGTACATCAAGAAGAACGGTCTCCAAGACCAAGCGAAGAAGACCATGATCAATGCCGATGCCCGGTTGAAGGAAATCTTCAAGAAAGGGCAGGTGTCGATGTTCGAGATGACCAAGCTCATCAGCGGACACCTTAAGTAGCGGTGTCGTCGGCGAGCTACGGCGCGCCTGCTCTGGCTCGGGCTTTGAGGAGGTTTAGTGGTCCCAAGTCTGCGGGGCCATCGGTGCTTCCGATCGGAAGATTTGGCTGTGCCCGGCCGGAACGGGTCCGCACGGTTCTTGGCTGCCCTCGACACGAGGCATCGCCATAGACGGCGCGAACACCATCGGCGAAGTTACCGGACGGCGGTTGTTCCATCGCCCACCGTCAAGATTTGGTGCGCCGCGGCGGTGCCTTGACCCGGCTCGCGCCAGATTCCAAGGTGTGCTCAACGTCGTAGCGCGGGCGCGAGGAATCTCCCGGTATGGCTGGTCGGCTCTGAGCCGACTGTTTCGGGGGTGCCGGCGATGAGCACCTGGCCGCCGCCGACACCGCCTTCCGGTCCCATATCGATCAGCCAGTCGGCGGTCTTGATGACGTCGAGGTTGTGTTCGATGACGACGATCGTATTCCCCGCGTCGCGAAGTTGGTGCAGCACCTTGAGCAACAGCCCGATGTCGTGGAAGTGCAGCCCCGTCGTGGGTTCGTCCAGGATGTAGAGCGTGCGTCCGGTGTCGCGCTTGCTGAGTTCTAGCGCTAGCTTCACCCGCTGCGCCTCGCCGCCGGACAACGTGGTTGCGCTCTGCCCGAGACGGACATATCCGAGCCCGACAGCGAGCAGCGTCTGTAGCTTTCGTGCGATCGTGG
>JAABRB010000617.1 GCA_011391185.1 Betaproteobacteria bacterium | reverse complement strand
GCAAGGACGTGCGCGTGGGCGATACGGTGATGGTGCGGCGCGCAGGCGACGTGATTCCCGAGGTGATCGGCGTCGTACCGGGCAAGCGTCGACCCGACTCGCCCGTCTACCGCCTGCCGCGCCAGTGCCCGTCATGCGGCTCGGCGGTGATCAGGCTCCCCGACGAGGCCGTCGCGCGCTGTTCGGGTGGACTCGTCTGCCCCGCCCAGCGCAAGCAGGCGCTGCTGCATTTCGCCTCCCGGAGAGCGATGAACGTCGACGGGCTCGGGGAAAAGGTGGTCGACCAGCTGGTGGATGCGGAAATTGTGAAGAGCCCCGCGGATCTCTACCGCATTGGACTCGAGGAGCTTTCCGGTCTCGAGCGGATGGGGGAAAAGTCCGCGCGCAACCTGCTTGCGGCCCTTGAAAAATCCAGGCGAACCTCGTTGCCGCGCTTCATCCATGCGCTTGGCATCCGCAATGTCGGCGAGGCGACCGCGAAGGATCTCGCGAGTCACTTCGGCACCATGGATGCGCTCATGGAAGCGGACGAGTCGGCTCTGCAGGAAGTGCCGGACATCGGACCGGTGGTGACCGAGTCGATCCGGAAGTTTTTCGCCGAACGGCATAACGTGGAGGTCGTCAATGCGCTGCGACATGCCGGCGTCGAATGGCCGGAGACCGCGAGCGCGCGTCCCACGCGTGGCCGAATGGCCGGCAAGCGGTTTGTGCTGACCGGAACGCTGGCTGGGCTGACGCGCGAGGAGGCGACCGAACTGATCGAATCTCACGGGGGGAAAACGATCGGTTCGGTATCCCGGAAGACGGACTATGTGGTCGCCGGAGCCGATTCCGGCGCAAAGCTCGCCAAGGCCGAGGCGCTGGGGATTACGATCCTGGACGAGGCAGCGCTGCGGAAGCTGCTCGGATAGCAGGGGGAGGTTCGCATGGGGCGCATCACGAAAGCCGTTTTCCCGGTCGCCGGCTTCGGCAGCCGGTTCCTTCCCGCGACCAAGGCGAGCCCGAAGGAGATGATGCCGATCGTCGACAAGCCGCTGATCCAGTACGCGGTGGAGGAGGCGGTCGCAGCCGGGCTCACCGACATGGTATTCATCACCGGCCGGCAGAAGCGTGCCATAGAGGATCATTTCGACAAGGCGTACGAGATCGAAAGCGAGCTTGCGAGCCGCGGCAGGAAAGATCTTCTCGAGCTGGTGCAGGACATCATTCCGCGCCATGTGAATTGCATCTACATCCGGCAATCGGAGCAGCTGGGCCTTGGTCATGCCGTGCAATGCGCCCGGCCGGTGCTTGGCGGAGAGCCGTTTGCGGTGATTCTGGCAGATGATCTGATCGATGCCCCGACACCCGTGATGCGTCAGATGGTCGATGTGTTCGAGCAGGAACAGGCCTCGATCCTCGGCATTCAGGAGGTCCCGCGCGATCGGACCGCCAGCTACGGCATCGTGAACACCGAATCCTTCCGACCGCGCCTGGAGCGTGTGAAGGGGATCGTCGAGAAGCCTGATCCGGCCGTGGCGCCGTCCAATCTCGCCGTGATCGGCCGCTACGTGCTGACGCCGGCGATCTTCGATCACCTCGCGCGGATTCGCCCGGGAGCGGGGGGGGAAATTCAATTGACCGACGCGATCGCGGGGCTGCTGGGCGACGAGCGCGTGCTGGCCTATCGATTCCAGGGCGTGCGATACGACTGCGGATCAAAATTGGGCTATCTGCAGGCGACGGTGGCGCTCGGCATGCGGCATCCCGAGGTTGGCGGGGCTTTCACTGCGTACCTGAAGGAAATTGCCGGGCGCTGACAGCGCGTCTGATGCGGCGAAGCGAGGCACCCGGCGGGCTATACTGGCGCTATTTCAGCAACTCCTGCTATGCGCTGCCGAGGACGGATATGGCCGATAAACTCTTGATCGTGATGGTTAACACTGATCCGCGCGACGGTCCGGAGCTGGGTGCGCCATTCTTTCAGGCCACTGTCGCGGCGGCCATGGAGTACGAAGTGGAAGTGATCCTGACCGGACGCTCGGGCGAGCTCGCGATCAAGGGGGTTGCCGAGAAACTGTACGTCAAGGAAGGTTCGACCAAGAGCGTCTACGATTTCATCAAAGACGCTCATGAGGCCGGCGTGAAGTTCAAGGTATGCACGCCCACCCTCGACTTGTGGGGCCAGGATCTCATTCCCGAAATCGAGGAGACGGTGGGCGGTGCCTACGTGATCGGTCAGGCGATGGACGACAATGTCGTCACCTTCACGTACTGATCGCTCTGCCGATGCTGACTGAAGCGGAGGCCTGGCGGACGCTGGAGGAGGCGGACCTGCTCGTTTCGAGCGAGGAAGTCGACCGCGCGATCGAGCGGATGGCCGGCGAAATCACGGCACGCTTCCGGAATCGCTATCCGCTGCTT
>JAABRB010000616.1 GCA_011391185.1 Betaproteobacteria bacterium | reverse complement strand
CTGGAAGCGCTCGCCGAGAGCCTGCTGGAATCGATCGCCGCGCGCACCGGCCTGCCGCAACGCGAGTTGAGTCCTTCGGCGCTTGCGGTGCTCGCCGCCCACCGCTGGCCGGGGAACATCCGCGAGCTGCGCAATGCGCTCGAGCAGGCGGCGATGCTCACCGACAACCCGCGCCTCGCGGCGGAAGACTTCGCGCAGGTATTGCCCGAACCCGCGGCGCTGGCCGAGCGGCGCAAGTCCGGGTCCCTGCGTCCGCTGCCGCAGCTGATCGCGGAACTCGAGCGCAATTCGATTCAGTCGGCACTGGTGGCCACCAACGGCAACAAGGTCTCGGCCGCCCGCCTGCTCGGCATTTCCCGGGCGACGCTTTACGAGAAGCTGGGCGGGATGAAGTAACTGTCCGAATGTCAGGCACATTGCCTGTTTTCCATACACCTATATGTATGGTTTCCAGGCAAAGTGACAACTCACATTTAAATAATCATTTATTTTCAAGATGCTATAGCCTGGCACCCCTGTTGCATTGGCTAGTTCGGCTTTCCAATCCTAGGAGGGAACATGAACCGCCTCACCACCGTGCTCGCCGCCGCAATGCTCGCGGGCACGACCAGCCTGGCCTTCGCCCAGGACATCAAGATCGCGCTGATCACGGACAAGACTGGCCCGCTCGAGGCCTACGCGAAGCAAACGCAAGCCGGTTTCATGCTGGGCCTCGAGTACGCGACTGGAGGCTCGATGACGGTCCTCGGCCGCAAGATCGTGGTGATCGAGAAGGACAGCCAACTGAAGCCGGACGTGGGCAAGTCGCAGCTCGCCGCCGCGTATGGCGACGACAAGGTCGATCTCGCCGTCGGCCCGACCGGCTCGAATGTCGCGCTCGCGATGCTGCCGGTGGCCGAGGAATTCAAGAAGGTCCTTATCGTCGAGCCGGCGGTGGCCGACGCGATTACCGGCGCCAACTGGAACCGCTACATCTTCCGCACCGGCCGCAGCTCGACGCAGGATGCGGTAGCCGGCGTCGTCGCGCTTCCCGCGAACGCGCAGATCGCGATGCTGGCGCAGGACTACGCCTTCGGCCGCGACGGCGTGAAGGCCTTCAAAGACACGCTCGCCGCCGTCGGCAGCAAGGCGCAGATCGTGCACGAGGAATACGTGCCGCAGGCGACCACCGATTTCACCGCTCCCGCGCAGCGCATGTTTGACGCGTTGAAGGACAAGAAGGGCACGCGGATCATCGCGATCATCTGGGCCGGCGCGCATCCGGCCACCAAGCTGCATGACCTCAAACCCGAGCGCTACGGCATCATCCTTGCGCCCGGCGGCAATATCCTGCCGGTGATGAAGGGCTGGAAGGACCTCGCCGGCGCCGAGGGCGCGATCTACTACTACTACGGCTTCCCGAAGAACAAGGTGAACGACTGGCTGGTCGCCGAGCACAAGAAGCGCTTCAGCGGCGCGGTCCCCGACTTCTTCACCGCCGGCGGCATGGCGGCGGGGCTGGCCGTGGTGGAGGCGATCAAGAAGGCCGGCGGCACCGATACCGAGAAGCTGATCGCGGCGATGGAGGGCATGAGCTTCGAGACGCCCAAGGGCACCATGACCTTCCGCAAGGAAGACCACCAGGCGATGCAGAACATGTACCAGTTCCGCATCAAGAAGGCGCAGGCGAACGAGTGGGACCTGCTGGAACTGGTGCGCGAGATCCCGGCGAAGGAAATCCCGGTTCCGGTGAAGAACAAGCGCTAGCGTTTTGACGTCGCCCCCGCGAAAGCGGGGGCCCATCGCGGCAAACCTGGATTCCCGCACCCCGATAGATTCACTCGGGGCCAGGCTCCACGGGAATGACGGATGACCACCACCCACCCTGTCCTGGAAACGCGCGGCCTGACGATCCGCTTCGGCGGCCATGTCGCGGTCAACGCGGTGAGCTGCCGCTTCGATCCGGGTTCGCTCACCGCGATCGTCGGCCCGAACGGCGCCGGCAAGACCACCTACTTCAACCTGATCTCGGGCCAGTTGCCGGCCAGCGCCGGCCAGGTGCTGCTCTACGGCGAGGACGTCACGGGCGACGTCGCGCCGGTCCGCACGCGCAAGGGCATGGGGCGCGCATTCCAGCTCACCAACCTGTTCCCGAACCTGAGCGTGCTGGAGAACGTGCGGCTCGCGGTGCAGGCGCGTGCCGGCATGGGCCTCAACCTCGCCTCGATGTGGAGTTCGCACGTCGAGTTGACCGAGAAGGCCCAGCACTACCTCGAGCGCGTGGCGCTCGCCGACCGGCACGCGACGCTGGCTGCCGAGTTGTCGCACGGCGACCAGCGCAAGCTGGAGGTGGCGATCCTGCTGGCCCTGGAGCCCGCCATCTTCATGTTCGACGAGCCAACCGCCGGCATGAGCGTGGATGAGGTG
>JAABRB010000615.1 GCA_011391185.1 Betaproteobacteria bacterium | reverse complement strand
GTCACAGCCCTCGTCCATGACGAGCTCGACGAAGGCGTCCCGCGTCCCGGAGGTGGGCGGCGGGCCGAGGACCTCGATCTTCGCGTTCGGCAGGCTGGGATTAATCTCGCTCCAGGTCTTGTAGGGGTTCGCGACCATCTTGGCGCCGCCCTTCGGATCGGGCACCTCCTTGGCCAGCGCGAGCCACACGTCCTTGCGGGTCATGCTCACGGGCTTGACCGCGTTCGAGTTCGCGATGCTCAAGCCGTCGTAGCCGATCTTGATCTCGACCACCTCCTTCACGCCGTTCGACGCGCACTGCTCGAGCTCGGACTTCTTGATCGCACGCGAGGAATTCGTGATATCCGGATGCTGCACGCCGACGCCGGCGCAGAAGAGCTTGATGCCGCCGCCCGAGCCGGTCGACTCGATTTTCGGGGTCTTGAACTTGGTGCTCTTGCCGAACTGCTCGGCCACGACCGTTGCAAAGGGATAGACGGTCGACGAGCCGACGATGCTGATGTAGTCGCGCGAGGACTGCGCGTCCGCGGCGCCGACAACGGCCACCGCAAGCGCTCCCGCTACCACAAGTGTCGTTTTGTTCATGAGGTGCTCCTATCGTGTTGAATTCGTAGGTTGATCGAGCTATCCGCCCGACGTTGCGGACGCCGTCCGGTGCCGCGAGTACTCGCGCGTCGATCTCGCGGACTCGGCGCAACGCGTTGCCAACGCGTTGCACCTGTACCGACGTATCGCGAGGATCTCGCGGCGTGAATGTGACCCTCGCGTGTTACAGGAGTATTACAGCGGCGCCCGCGCCGGCCATGCCGACTACCGGCGCCGAGTGCAGTTTTGCTGCGAAGACATAGATGCAGTCGCCAAGCGGCTGCAGCGCCACCTGGCGCTAGTCCTGCCGCCGGGCGTGCCGAGCATGGAGATTGCCAACAATGGTCCGCTGGAGGCGGCCGGCGCACAGCGGCTCGCCTGCTTCGAGCGCTAGATCCGCTCCGGTCTGGACAACGCGGTACCCGCGGAAGCAATCCGCATTCTCACGGACTCACGACCGCGCGACGCGAAGTTACGTCGCGCCTCATTTCCGCCCGTAGACATCGCAGTCAACGAGCGACCGCGGCGATTTTCACCGTCAATACGCCGGCTTGCTCCGGAAAAAACTGCTGCGGTCGATCGACTTGACACGGACCTCCCGCGCTGCGCCGTCCTGCAGGATCTTGAGCGGTACTTCGGTTCCCGCGGGTCCGAGCGACCACATCTTGCGATAGAGCTCGGCTTGCGTAGTCACCGGGTCGGACCCGACCGCCAGAACGACATCGCCGCGCCGGACACCCGCGAGATCGGCCGGCCCGTCCTCCGATACGCCGGTGACGAAGAGCCGACCGCGGGCGGACTCGGTGCGCAGACCAAGCCACAGTCGGGGCGGACCCGCCGCGCGTCCGCGCGATTTGAGATCCGTCAGGATCGGCTTCAGGACGTCGATGGGCACGAACATGTTGCCCGGAATCGGTTGGTTGTCGGCCCCCACGGCGCGCACGAAGAGCGAACCGACGCCCACCAGCCTGAAATCGCGATTGACGAGTGCGGCGCCCGCCCAGGCCCGCGTCGGCGGCGAGACGAAGATCGCGCTGTCGAGGAGGTATTCCCAAGCGCCCGTGAATTCGTCGCGCGATACGACCTGCGCGACCGACGCGGCCGGCGGTCCACCCCACGGCAACATCATCACCGGCTCGCCCAATACGAGCGAATCCGAATCCCCGATTGCGATCGGCTTCGCCTCGAAGGGACTCTGCGCCTTGAGCAGGCCGAGTCCGGTGGCATGGTCATAGCCGACGAGTCGCGCGGGGACGGTCTTGTTGCCCGCGCCGGTCACCTCGATCGCGTCGGGCTCCAGCACGAGATAACCGATGGTGAGGATGTGGCCTTCTGAATCGATCACTACGCCAGTTCCTTCGCGCTCTGCACCGAGCGTCCGGCTCGTGCGTGCGTCAGGGAGCGCCTTCACCCGCACGCGCACCACGGCAGAGAGCAGCGCGTCCGCGCGCTGCTGCTTGTCGCCTGCGGTGGAACCGGACGGCGGCGAGGCGCTCTTCTCCTGGGCCTGGACCGGCGCCGCCGCGAGCAACGCGAGCACCAGCGCAACGAGTGAGGCAAGTGTCTTCATGGCAAACCCTTCAAGGCGGGTTGGACCGCGACTGCGTTCATTCTGTTCCCCCCATCGGCGGTTGAACAGTCCCCCGGAGCGCGGCGACGCGCGATTCTTTTTCCCGGTGCCGCCACCCCTCCCTCATCTCGAAGCCGTGGCCGAGGAACGGATCCAGGAAGCGATCCGCCGTGGCGATCTCGACAACCTCCCCGGCGCCGGATCATTGCGAAGCTCGGCGGCGGTTGACTTGCGGGCGCGTGACACACTGCGGTAATACTGACACGCGAGAA
>JAABRB010000614.1 GCA_011391185.1 Betaproteobacteria bacterium | reverse complement strand
GCCCGCGATGGTCGCGATGCCTGAGATGGCGCGTACGGGCTGGCCCGCGCACGTCAGCTGAGCCTTCGAGGAATCAGCCCACAAAAACCGGCCCGGTGGGGTCGTATAAGGCAGAGCGGTTTTTGCTCAGTGGCGCGGCGCAGCGGTGATCAAGTCGCAGCATGAGCGTGGGCTCGCCGCGCCGGTGAGCAAAGACCGCGTTGGACTGAACCGCTGATCCGACGCGGCGCTATGGGGATTGCATCGACGTGCGAAGCAGCACGGGCGAGCGAGCGTGCGTGTCGGCGCGAGGTTCTCCCGGCACGACGTGCGCGGTCGCCGGGTTGCCGGCGTCGATCGAGGGTGTTCGGGGCGGGCGACGACGGCCGACGCATCGTGCGGATGGTCGCGAAGAGACACCAAGCCTGTCCCGTCGCGCAACGGGGAGTGCAGACACGCGGGTGGAAGGCAGAGGGCGTGTCATGAGCTGTCGACGCGGATGGGGCAGGGCCACCGGTGCGGGGGCTCTTCGATGAGGATCATGTGCCCCGTCTGACAGACCGGACACCGGCGGAACGAGACGCCGGTGAGGCGTTCGAGGCGGTCGCGGTAATCGGCCGAGGGGACACTCGTCGTGAGATCGGGTGCCGGGGCCGGCAGCCCGAGGAGCTGTCGACACCGCGCGACGGTCTCGGCGCGATGGCGATTGCCGAAGAGGCCGTAGTAGCGGATGCGATGAAAGCCGGGTGGCAAGACGTGCAGCAGGAACCGGCGGATGAACTCCGTCGCCTCCAGGGTCATCGTCTTCTGGGTCTGGGCCCCCGTCGCGCGGTAGTCCTTGTAGCCGAACGTGACGCGCCCCGCGTCGATGTCCAGCAACCGTTCATTCGAGATGGCGATGCGATGGGTATAGCGCCCGAGATAGTCGAGCACCTGCTGCGGGCCGGCAAAGGGCCGTTTGGCGTAGACCACCCACTCGGTCTGTCGTGCGGGTGCGAGGTGCGCAGCGAAGGCCTGGGCGTTGGTGAGTCCCGCGAGGGATCCGACGAAGCGGAGGTGCCCGGCCTCGTACGCCTGGTGGAGGCGTTGGAGCAAGCGGCGACGGAAGAGCCGCGAGAGCACCCGCACGGGGAGGAAGAAGTCCGGGCGACAGGCGATCCACCGCGTCCCGTCGAGCGAGAGGCCGCCCCCGGGGACGACGCAGTGCAGATGGGGGTGATGGACGAGGGTTTGTCCCCACGTGTGCAACACCGCGAGGATCCCGATCGCGGCGCCGAGATGGCGGGGGTCGGCCGCGATCGTCTGGAGGGTCTCGGCCGTGGCGCGGAAGAGGATCCCATAGACGACCGCCTTGTTCTGGAGCGCGATCTGCGCGACGGGCTCCGGGACGGTGAAGACGACGTGGAAGTAGGGACAGTCGAGCAGCTCCGTCTGCCGCTGCGCCACCCAGGCGGCCCGCGCCAGGGCTTGGCACATCGGACAGTGCCGGTTGCGGCAGCTGTTGTACCAGACTCGGCGATGGCCGCACTGGTCGCACTGTTCGACATGGCCGCCGAGCGCCGCGGTGCGACACTGCTCGATAGCGCTCAGGACTCGCCGCTGCGCGACCGACAGTGCCGCGTCGGCGCGCACGCGAAAGGCGGCGCCGTATCGGCGGCACACCTCCGCGACGGTGGGTCGTGGCCGGTCGCCGTCCACGGAGCGGCCCTAGTCGGCGGCGGGCGTGGCGGTGGAACCGGGACGCGGGAGGAGGTCGAGCGGGCTGGTCGTCGCACACACCGTCGTCGTCGCGAGGCGCAAGTAGCGCGCCGTGGTGGCGAGGTTGCGATGGCCGAGCAGCAACTGGATGGTCCGGACGTCGGTGCCGGTTTCCAGCAGATGTACGGCAAACGCGTGGCGAAAACTGTGAGGCGTGATCGGCTTGGGCAGGCGGCTCCGGCGCTGCGCGTGTCGGCACGCGCGTTCGACGGCCTCCCGGGTGATCGGGCGCTCCGGACGATCGCCGGGAAAGAGCCAGTGGCGCGGGCGCTGCACGCACCACCACTCGCGCAGGATCGTCAGCAACCGCGGCGAGAGCATGACGTAGCGATCCTTCTGGCCCTTGCCCTGGATCACGCGCACGACCATGCGCTGGCTATCGATGGCCGGGACGGTGAGCCGGATGGCTTCGGTGATCCGCAGCCCGGCCGCGTAGCAGGTGGTGAGGATGGTGCGATGTTTCGGGAGGTGGACGCAGTCGAGGAAGTGGACGACTTCCTCCGGGCTGAGCACGACCGGCAGGGTCTGCGGCTTCTTGGGGAGGGGCAGCACGGCGGCGGCGTCCCACTCTTTGCCGAGGGTGACGCGGTACAGGAACCGCAACGCCGCGACGGCCACGATGATCGAGCGCGGCGCCAGCTGCCGGTCGCGGACCAGGTACAGCTGATAGGCCCGGATCTGGTCGCGCCCCAGACGGTC
>JAABRB010000613.1 GCA_011391185.1 Betaproteobacteria bacterium | reverse complement strand
CGGCGATCGACGCCTGGTATCGCAAATATGCCGGCAAGGAGATGGCGGACGTGAAGTACTGCCTGACCTTCGTGCATGATCCGGCAACCATCCACACGACGAAGAAAAAGGTCGTGGTGCCGGAGGACATCAAGGGCATGAAGCTGCGGCCGGCCAACGCCACGATCGCTCGCTGGATCGTGCTGATGGGCGGCACCAACGTGCAGGCTTCGGCGCCCGAGGCGCGCGATGTGCTCGAAAAAGGCGTCGCCGAAGGCATTCTGTTTCCGTGGGGATCGATCGTGCTGTTCGGCATCGACAAGGTGACGAAGTTCCACATCGACACCGCCATGTACGTCACCGAGCAGACCTGGATCCTGAACAAGGCCGCCTATGAGGCGCTCTCGCCAGCGCAGAAGAAGGTCATGGACGACCACTGCTCGAGCGACTGGTCCTACAAGATCGGCGCGCCCTGGGCGGAAATGGAGGCCGGCGGCAAGGACAAGATCAGGGCCCAGGCCGGGCACGAGGTCTATCCGATCACTCCGGCTCAGCTCGCTGCCTGGCGCAAGGCAGCCGAACCGCTGCACGCCGAGTGGAGCGAGAACGTGAAGAAGGCCGGCTACGATCCGAAGAAGGTGTTCGACGATCTAAAAGCCGAAATCGCGCGGCTCAAAGTCGCCTACTGATCGCGTTCAACGACGAAGACCCGCCGCACCGGCGAGGGCGGCGGGTCTTTTCTTTTTGGTGAACGCAACGCTATAGGCCGGCGGCGGTTGCGGGCGGGCATGCCGGCAATTAAGGTCGTCGCGGCGAAGATGGGGGAGGGATTTTGGTGCCGCGTAATTCTGATTGCGCCATGTCCGCCCGGCGGAGCGGGGTGCGGCTCCGCCTTTTTCTCGCAATCCCAGTGGTGGCGTTTGCACTCGGCCTGCTGGCTTCACCAGCCGCGGCCGCCGCAGCAGGTACTGCGGCGGTTGAACCGCTCTATTTTCTGGGTATTCCGGTCGATTTCATCTTGTTCGCCCTGACGCTGCTCGGTGTCGCTCTCTTCCATCACTACACGCTCGCAGTCGCGCTCTCGGGGCTCGCTACGATCACGCTCTACAAGCTCGCTTTCACCGGCTTCAAGTTCGGCGCCGGCCTCACCGGCCTCGCGCTGCATATGCAGAGCGAATGGGTAATTCTCGCCAATCTATTCCTGCTGCTCATGGGCTTCGCGCTGCTGTCGCGTCATTTCGAGAAGAGCCGCATCCCCGACGAAATGCCGGCTTTCCTGCCCGACGACTGGAAGGGCGGGCTGGCGCTGCTCGCGATCGTGTTCGTGCTCTCGAGCTTCCTCGACAATATCGCCGCCGCTCTGATCGGCGGCACCATGGCGCGCCACGTGTTCCGCGGGAAGGTCCACATCGGCTATCTCGCCGCCATCGTTGCGGCCTCGAATGCCGGCGGCGCCGGCAGCGTGGTCGGCGACACCACCACGACGATGATGTGGATCGACGGCATTAGCCCGCTCAAGGTGCTCGATGCCTATATCGCCGCCGTTCCAGCACTCCTGATTTTCGGCATCCCGGCGGCGCTGCTGCAGCACCGCTATCACCCGATCCGCAAGGACCCACCCAAGCGCCTGCACATCGAGTGGGCTTACGTTGTGATCGTGGCACTGATTCTGGCCGCAGCGATCCTCGCCAATGTGATCGCGAACCTGCGCTTCCCGGCGCTGCTCGACATGCTGCCGGTGATCGGGCTCGCTGTGTGGGTCGTCATTCTCGCTGCCGCACCTGTGCGCCAGCCCGATTGGCACGTGATGCCGGAGACCTTCAAGGGCACCATCTTCCTGCTCTCGCTGGTGACCTGCGCCTCGATGATGCCGGTCGAAACGCTTCCGGCCGCCGCTTGGCAGACCGCGCTCGGCCTCGGCTTCGTGTCGGCGGTGTTCGACAACATCCCGCTTACGGCGCTCGCACTGAAGCAGGGCGGCTATGACTGGGGCTATCTCGCCTACGCGGTCGGCTTCGGCGGTTCCATGATCTGGTTCGGCTCTTCGGCCGGCGTCGCGCTCGCCAACATGTACCCGGAGGCCAAGTCCGTGGGACTTTGGCTTCGGCACGGCTGGCACATCGCCATCGCTTACGTGATCGGCTTCTTCTTCATGCTTGTCGTGCTGGGCTGGCACCCGGACGCCGATCACAAGAAGCGCGTAGACGCACCGCCGCCGCCGGTGACGGTCGCTGCGTTCTGAGCTCTTCCGAACTTTGAAAGCGCTGGCGGTCCCGGCAGGAGTCGAACCTGCGACCTTCGGTTTAGGAAACCGCTGCTCTATCCGCTGAGCTACGGGACCCCCGCGGCCCGTCTAGCATACAGAATCCGCATGCACATCTGCTGTGGCGCTAAATCTAACAAGTATGAAGGGCAAGGGGCCATAGCGGTCGATCAACGCGCGAGGCGCACCGGCATTAAACCGGC
>JAABRB010000612.1 GCA_011391185.1 Betaproteobacteria bacterium | reverse complement strand
GACGCTGATCCAGCGCAAGGCCAAGAATCTGCGCGTGACGGTCGACGGCAAGCTGCCGTACGGCGTCGGCGCCAAGGACATCATCCTTGCCATCATCGGCGAGATCGGCGCCGGCCGCGGCACCGGGTACGCGGTCGAATACGCCGGCGAAGCGATCCGCTCGCTCTCGATGGAAGGGCGCATGACCGTCTGCAATATGTCGATCGAAGGCGGCGCGCGCGCCGGCATGATCGCGCCCGATGAGAAGACGTTTGCTTATTTGAAGGACCGGCCGCGCGCTCCCAAAGACAAGGCCTGGGACCAGGCGATGCGTTATTGGGAGACGCTCGGCACGGACGCCAATGCCGCCTTCGACCGCGAAGTGAAGCTCGATGCCGCGGCGCTGCCGCCGCTCGTCACCTGGGGCACGAGCCCGGAGGACGTGGTGTCGGTCACCGGCCAGGTACCGGATCCGGATCAAATCGAGGACGAGGACCGGCGCGCCACCAAGCGGCGCGCGCTCGCCTATATGGGGCTCAAGCCCGGCACTAAGATCGCCGACATCAAGCTCGACCGCGTCTTCATCGGCTCCTGCACCAACGGACGCATCGAGGATCTGCGGCTGGTGGCCAAGCTGGTCGGCGACAAGAAGGTGCATCCGGATGTCAGCGCAATGATCGTGCCGGGCTCGGGGCTGGTGAAGGCGCAGGCGGAGGCCGAAGGGCTCGACAAGATTTTCAAGGCCGCGGGCTTCGACTGGCGCGAGGCGGGCTGCTCGATGTGCCTGGCGATGAACGCCGATAAGCTCGCACCCGAAGAGCGCTGCGCCTCGACCTCGAACCGAAATTTCGAAGGCCGTCAGGGCCACAAGGGAAGAACCCACCTGGTATCGCCGGCGATGGCGGCGGCGGCGGCGATCGCGGGGCGCTTCGTCGATGTGCGCGAATGGCCGCGCAACTGAGCGAGCGCATACGCTAAAAAAGCAACGGGCGCCCACTTGGCGCGCCCGTTTTCGTCAGACCTGATTTGTCAGACTTGGCTTGATGTCAGCGGCAGCGCCAACGGCTCCACGAACGAGTGTGGACCATGATGCAGCGGCGCGGACCCCAGCTGCCCCAACGGTTGTGGCGGCGGCTGCCCCAGCGCCAGTGCTGGACCTGCGTGACGTCGGTTTTGATCTGCGGGGCGATCAAACCGGTCGTGGCGAGTGGGCTCGCCTGTGCCGGAGCGGTCGCGAATGCCGCGAGGCCGATTGCGCCGGCTGCGGCGGCGGTGAGAACGAACTTCCTCAGCATTGTCGTCTCCTCTTCGATTTCGTCGCCCGGCGCAAGTCGCGGTCGGACGTCGGCGATCTGACTAGTGTTTGCAAAATGACGTGAACCAGCCCTTATTCGAGCATTCACCTGCCGTTCAGGAAAACGGCGACTTTTCCAACGATGCCTTTCGAAGCCGGCACGCGGCAGCTACGCTGGCCGTATGGTTATGAAGGATGAAACACGCGTAGCCGAAGCCCGTTCCAGCCTCGATCGTCTCAAGGCTGAAGGAGGGGTTTTCGACAGTGCGATGTCTTCCGCAGAGTCGAAAATCGGCTATGACCCGGAAAGCTCCGTGCCGGCCGAGGACGCCGTCGAGCGCTGGGGCCGGATCGTCGGCCGTATGCTCGGCTGGGGTGCAGTGCTCTTCCTCGCCTGGCAGTTTTTCCGCAGCTTTGGCGCCTGAGCGGTGCGAAAAACATAAAGCGCAACCCTTGCCGTCGAAATCGGCGGGGAGGGAGCGCGTCAAGCCCACGTCAGTAGTTCAGAAGGCCGGTGCTCAAGCCATCGGGCTGTGCCAGCCGGTGTAGATTTCCTGAAGTGCCATCGCCATCATCCCCGTACTCGGATCGAGAATGGAGTCCGGACAAGCATTGCATACCCAGGCCAACTGCGCCGATCATCGGGCACGATCAACATGCCGGCATACCAAGCGTTGTTGGTGCCTTCGTGCCAGATCGCGGACTTGCTGATTCCGGTTGCTTCCGCCGGCGCCGCATAATCTGGGTGCATGTCATAGCCGTGTGCGGCGAACAGCGGCGCGAGCGGGACGTCCCATTATGGCCGAGAGCCAGCCGCGGTTCGCTGCGACCCAATTGTAGATCGGATGGCCGAACAGGCGGCTGAACACCGGCACGTAGAAGAACGGAATCTGCCACCACAATCCGGGTACGCGCAGGACGACGTAGCGATAAGCCTCGAAACCCGGCAGCGCCCGGCCGTCAGGCAGGACGAGATAGAGCGCCTTCTCCAGTCGCGCTTTGCTGACGACGGAGGAAGGATTGCTGCGGAAGTCGCGAATCCTGATTTGCCTGAGCCCGTCGAACGCCAGCAGCCACGCCATCGACCGCACGCAGAAGCCGCAGCGGCCGTCGTAGATCATCTCCATGTCGCCGATCTTGCGTTTCCACCATGCGCCGAGGCTCTGCAGCCACTCCGGACGCACGAAG
>JAABRB010000063.1 GCA_011391185.1 Betaproteobacteria bacterium | reverse complement strand
AGCCCGGATCGCATGACGAAATTCCATTGATCCCCCACCCGTATCACCGGCGCGGAGAGCGCGTTCGGGCGCCCTGCCGCCGGCACCGGCTGCAGATCGGCCTGGCGCAGAACCGAGGTTCCGCCGCAGGCGCCCAGGAGCGGGCCGAGTGCCATGAATCCAAGGATGTTCCGCCGCGCACGGTTTGGCGGCGACTCCATCAATCTCCGTGCCATTCTCATGTCTGCCATTCCTGTATTGTTTCATTCGGCCCGCCGCGCATCGGCGAGTGCGTCGCGGTGCCGCACTTGATTTCCGCCCAGATTGTAAACTGGGTCGCCAAACCGTAGTGATTTCAGAGGCATTCCCCATGCGCCTGGCCGCCGTTCCGATCGGGATCACCCCGCCCGACGATATCAACGTGATCATCGAGGTCCCGGTCGGCGGCGAGCCGATCAAGTACGAGATCGAGAAGGAATCCGGCGCGCTTTTCGTCGACCGGTTTCTCTACACGCCGATGCGCTATCCGGGCAACTATGGATTCGTTCCGCACACGCTGTGCGGCGACGGGGATCCGCTCGACGTGCTGGTCGCCAATACCCGTGCCCTGGTTCCGGGATCGGTGATCAACTGCCGCGCGGTGGGCGTGCTCGTGATGGAGGACGAGGCCGGCATGGACGAGAAGCTCATCGCCGTTCCCAG
This sequence comes from Betaproteobacteria bacterium, assembly GCA_011391185.1. The sequence goes on along the minus strand of JAABRB010000063.1, from coordinate 12,202 downwards.
CCGCAAACTGACCCGGCGCTACGATTCGGTGCAGACCGTCACCGACCTGCCCGAGATCACGCGCAGCCAGATCGAGCATTTCTTCGCCCACTACAAGGATCTCGAGCCCGGCAAGTGGGTGAAAATCGTGCGCTGGGGCGATCTGGCCGAGGCGCGGAAATTCATCACGGACGCTATCGAACGGGGCAAGGGGCGATAGCGAGGGTGCTTGACCGCAACCTGTACAGTCTGTACAGTTTCACATGACCCGACCGAACCGTAAAGGCGTCGAGGACGCCCGCAGCCAACTGCCGGCTTTGCTCGCCGATGCGGAGCGCGGGCGCTCGACTATCATCACGCGCCGCGGCCGCTCGGTCGCGGTGATCGTCCCGATCGATCGTGGCGGCGCGGGTCCGCGCCAGAAGCCGCTCACAGGGCTCGCCGGCTCGGGCAAGGGCCTGTGGGGCAGGGACAGCTCGAGAGCCCTGCGCCGGTTGCGCGACGAATGGCCGCGCTAGCGATTGCAGATCTGCCCGTCGGAGCCCTGGTGCTGGTCGATTCGGCACCAATCATCTACGTTCTGGAGCAGCATCCGAGATTCGCTACGCGTTTCCAACGACTGTTTGAGCGGCATGCCGCAGGAGAGCTCGAGTTTGCGGTGACGACTATGACCATCGCCGAGGTCCTGACCGGACCTCTGGGGGCCGGGGAAGAAGCGCTCGCAAAGCGCTACCGCGCGGTGATGGAGTCCTGGCAGGTCGTCACCCTGACCGTGGAGATCGCCGAAAGCGCGGCGCGCTGGCGCGCCGCATCGAAGCTCAAACTGCCCGACGCGATCCAGGTGGCGAGCGCTCTCGCGATCAACGCCGACGCGCTGGTGACGCACGATCGGGATTTCTCCAGGATCAGATCGTTGACAGTCCTGCGCTGATTCCCGCAATGTGGTGGCGTTCTGCCGCCTGCCGTATCATTTCGGAGACCGGTGTGCTTCATATAATCAGCCCACCGGACCCACAAGATCGATCGAGGAGCCCCGCATGCCAGACGCCGTCATCGTCTCCACCGCCCGCACTGCGCTCACGAAGAGCTGGCGCGGCGCGTTCAACATGACCCACGGCGCGAAGCTCGGCAGCCACGCGGTCAGGCACGTGATGGAGCGCACCGGCATCGCGCCGGCGGAAGTCGAGGACGTCATCATGGGCTGCGGGTTGCCGGAAGGCGCCACCGGCTCGAATATCGCCCGGCAGATCGCGATTCGCGCGGGCTGCCCCGTGCAGACTCCGGGCATGACCGTCAACCGGTTCTGCGCATCCGGGCTGCAAGCCGTCGCGCTCGCCGCCCAGCGTGTGATCGCCGACGAAGGCGATATCTACGTTGCAGGCGGCGTCGAGTCGATCTCGTGCGTGCAGAACGATCTGAACAGGCACATGCTCAACGACGAATGGCTCGTGCGTCACAAACCGGAGATCTACTGGCCGATGGTGCAAACCGCGGAATACGTGGCGAAGAAATACGGCATCTCGCGCGAAGACCAGGATCGCTATGGCGCGCGGAGCCAGAGCCGCGCCGCGGCCGCCGAGAAGGCCGGCAAGTTCAAGGAAGAGCTTTTTGCAGTGACGGCGCGGATGAAAGTCCTCGACAAGGAAACCGGCCAGGAGACGATCAAGGAAGTCTCGGCCGATCGTGACGAAGGCATTCGCCCCGACACGAGCTACGAGGGCATCGCGCAGATCAAGCCGGCGATTGAAGGCGGTGTGATCGCCGCCGGCAACGCGAGCCAGTTCTCCGACGGCGCGGCGGCCTGCGTCGTGATGAATGCCAAGATCGCCGAGCGCCGCCATCTCGAGCCGATCGGCGTGTTTCGCGGCTTTGCGGTCGAGGGCTGCGAGCCCGCGGAGATGGGCATCGGTCCGGTGTTCGCCGTGCCGAAGCTGCTGAACCGCACCGGCCTCAAGATGGACGACATCGGTCTCTGGGAGCTGAACGAGGCATTTGCCGTGCAGACGCTCTACTGCCGCGACACGCTCGGCATTCCGGACGAGATCCTGAACGTGAACGGCGGCGCCATTGCCCTTGGCCATCCGTACGGCACGAGCGGCGCGCGGCTGGTGGGCGCGGCGCTGCTCGAAGGCAAGCGCCGCGGCGTGAAATACGTCGTCGTCACCATGTGCGTGGCCGGCGGCATGGGCGCGGCCGGGCTGTTCGAAGTGCTCTAGACGCGCGCAAGGAGCGAGTCTTGCCCTCCCTGACCCTCGGCGAAGCACTGCGCGCCAGCGCGGCCCGCAACGCGCGTCACGAGGCCATCGTCGACGGCGAGCGGCGCATCACCTACGCGGAGTTCGACCGTCGCGTGGATCGACTGGCACTCGGTCTGCATGCCGCAAGCGTCGGCATCGGCAGCGTGGTGGCCGTGTTGAGCCAGAACGCCCACGAGATCCTGGAGCTCTATTTCGCCTGCGCGCGCCTGGGCGCGATGCTCTGCCCGGTCAATCCACGGTCCACCGCGGAAGAGCTCGTCTGGACCCTCAAGCATTCGGACGCAAGTCTCGTCGCGGTGGAAGGCGAGCTGCAAGGACTGCTGCAGACGATCGAGCAGAGTCTCCCGATGTCAGTCGTCATTTTCCGAGGCGATCCGGCGCGCGCAGAGTGGGCACGTTACGAAGCACTCATCGATGACGCGCCCAGAGACCCGGCGGCCCTCCCGGACATTTCATCCGACCTGCCCGTGCTGCTTCTCTACACGCTCAAGGGCCAGGGAAAACCGCTCGGCGCGTTGCTCTCCCACGCGAACGTGCTCGCCGACACCCTCGCCGCGATGACGTACGCCGGCATCTCCGAGCGCGACCGGCTGTTCCAGGGCATGCCGCTCAACCACATCGGCGGCCTGCACGTGCTGACGATTGCAGCAATCGTGCGCGGCGCGACCGTGGTGATCGGGCGACAGTGGCGGCCGGACATCGTCTGCCAGCTCATCGCGCGAGAGCATTGCACGGTCACCATGATGGTGCCGACCGCGATGCGGCAGCTTCTGGAGAGCGATGTGTTCCGGCGCATGGATCTGCGCCCGCTCAAGACGGTCATCGGCTTGGCGGGCCAGTACGACCGCGCGCTCTTCGCAGAGGCAATCTACCGGCTGCGGCTCGACCGGATGCTGTTCGGCTACGGACTCACCGAGGCTTCACCCATCGTCACCATCGCCGCGAGCTCGGGCGAGACACTCTGGAAGGAGAACTCGCTCGGCTGGCCCGTCTGGTACAACCGCGTGCGGCTCTTGCGGCCCGACGGCGCTGATGCGCGAGTCGAGGAGGTCGGCGAGATATGGGTGAAGGGGCCGAACGTCTTTCTCGGGTACCACAAGGCGCCCGCGGCAACCGCCGCGGCACTCACGCCCGATGGCTGGCTGCGCACCGGAGATCTGGCACGCGCCGACGCGGAGGGCTGTCTCTATTTCGCCGGCCGGCTGGGCATGAGCATCAAGTCGGGCGGCGAGAACGTGGATGCGCTCGAGGTCGAACACGCGATCCTGGCCGCCGCGACCGAGGTGCGCATGGTCGCGGTCATCGGACGCCTCGATGCCAAGTGGGGCGAGCTGGTTGTTGCATGCTGCGTGTTGCAGCCGGACGAGCAGCTCGATGCCGCTACACTGACTGAGCGTCTGCGCCCACATCTTTCCGGGTTCAAGCTGCCGCGCGAAGTGCACTTTCTCGAGACGCTGCCAGTGACCGAGTCCGGCGCGGTGGACAAGGTAGGGCTCGGGCAGATTCTCGCGGCGACCGACGCCGCGCGGAGCTGAGGCTCCGGGCGGTTTTCTCAAAAACGCGGAACGGTTATGCTTAGCAGTCTGTTGCAGAACTCCGCGCACGCACGCAGGGGATATACGATATACAAGGGGCTCGCCCCTTGTTCGTTCCGGGGGACATACAAGGGGGCTTTCCCCTTGTTTGTGCGACCGTTTGTGCGACCGTTTGTGCGACCGGGGTTTGCCCTGCATGCGGAATTCGCCACTCGAAGCCGCCACGACGGGCATTTTTCAACACCCTGTTACCAGTTCAACGACAAGGGAGGGCATCATGCTACGCATCGCCACATTCCTGCTGTGCCTTGCGATTCCGGCACTCGCTCAGGCGCAAGCCCCGGACACGCTCAAGAAAATCCGTGATGCGAAGATGGTGAAGATCGCCTATCGAACCGATGCACTGCCGTTCTCGTTCGCGGGCCAGGACAAGCAGCCCGCCGGCTACACGGTTGACCTGTGCAAGCGGGTGGCGGCGAGCCTGGAGCAGCAGCTCAAGACCCCGCTGAAGATCGAGTGGGTGCCGGCGACGTCGCAGAATCGCCTCGAACTGGTGAAGACGGGCAAGGCCGACATGGAGTGCGGATCGACCACGGCGACGCTTTCGCGCATGGAGACCGTCGACTTCTCGAGTGCGGTATTCGTCGACACCACCGGACTTCTCGTGCGCAAGGCGAGCGGCGCAAAAGCGTTGAACGGCCTCGCCGGCAAGAAGATCGCCGTCGTCACCGGCACGACCAACGAGAAGGCGCTCGCGGGTGCGATCAAGAATCAGCTCATCAGCGCGACCGTCGTTCCGGTCAAGACCCGGGACGAGGGCATCGAGGCGTTGATGGCCGGATCGGTGGACGCATTCTCGGGCGACAAGATCCTGCTGATCGGCCTCGCGGTCAAGGTGAAGGATCCCTCACAGTACGAGCTTCTCCCCGACGATCTCGGCTTCGAGCCCTATGCGATCGTTCTGCCGCACAACGATGCAGCGTTCCGCCTCGCGGTGAACCGCGGGCTCGCGCAGATCTACCAGAGCGCCGGGCTCGTGGAAATTTTCAAGCGCGCCTTCGGTCCGGACGCCGCGCCTTCACCGGGCCTGCTGGTCATGTACGGTCTGGGTGCGTTCCCCCAGTAAACGCGGATTATCTCGCGCGGCGGAATTCAATCCGCCGCGCGAGGTGTACTTCTCCGGCGCGGTAGCCGGACCGCGCGCGCGGCCGACGGCACAAATACCGCGAGCAGGTCGTCGGCAAGCTCGCGAACATCGAGCGGACCTGCGCGCCGATACCATTGCAGCGTCCAGTTGAGCGCGCCGAGCATCGCGAGGCGCAGGAGCCGTAGATCACCGCTCACGAGCTCTGCCGCGGCGGCCTCGTCCAGCACGCTGCGCCACATGGTCTCGACCTCGTCGCGCAGGGTCACCACCGGTTTGCGCGCCTTCGCCGACAGGCTCCACCATTCCTGGATGACCACTGCCTGCTCGTCGCCCCCGCCGTGGAGCGCGACGAGATGCCCGTAGAAGAGCGCCCGCAATCGCTCGAGCGGCAAATGCGCATCGGCAAGCGGCCCGCGCGCGGCGTCCGCGAACTGCCGCATCCCCTCGAGCATCACAGCGACGAGGAGCGCCTCCTTGTTCTTGAAGTGATAGAAGATGCTGCCCGACTGCACGCCGAATGCGCGCGCGATCTCGCGCGCGGTCGTGCGCTCATAGCCATAGCGGCGGAAGAGGCGCGCCGCCGCGGTCACGAGCTCGCGGCGGCGCGCAGGGTCTTCGGGTCGGGCCATGCCGCATGGTAGGGCTGCCCCATTAATTGAGCAAGCGCTTGATTAATTTGCCTACCGTGCCCTACAATGCGGTTCGGTCGGGGCCACGTTTCCCCGACCCGATCCCTCATGACCTGATTTTCCATGTCCAAACCCGCACAAATGCCCGACATTCGCCGGATCGCCGTGATCGGCGGCGGCGGCCTGATGGGCCACGGCATCGTCGCGGCCTGCCTGATGGGGCACCCGGACGCCGAGATCCGGCTTGTTTCGCGACGCAGGGAATCGCTCGAGCACGGCATGTCACTGCTGGAGAGCGGGCCTTTCGGTCTCGCCGGCCTGGTGAAGAAGGGCAAGCTCACCGAGCAGGCGCTCATGGACGCGCTTGCGCGCGTGCGGCCGACGCTGGATCTCGCGGCAGGCGTGCGGGACGCCGAACTCGTCTTCGAGACCGTGCCGGAAGTGGTGAGCGCCAAGCACGCAGTGCTCGCAGAAGCGGAGGCCGCTGCGTCCGAGTCCGCGATCTTCGCGACCAATACGTCGTCGATCATGATCGCCGAGATCGGCGCCGCGATAAAGCGGCCCGAACGGCTGATCGGCACGCACTGGTTCTACCCCGCGAACGTGATGCCTCTGGTCGAAGTGGCCCGCGGCGCGCAGACGGCGCAGTGGGTGGTCGACGCAACGGTGGATTTTCTCTCGCGCCTGCGCAAGAAGCCGGTGGTCGTCAACGATGCACCGGGCTTCTTCACGACGCGCTTCATCAATCTCTTCATCGCGGAAGCGATGCGCTCCGTCGAGCAGGGCATCTGCGGCATCGCCGAGGTGGACGAGATGGTGAAGACCGGGCTCGGCTGGCCGATGGGCGTCTTCGAGCTCCTCGACAAGACCGCGTCGTTTGATTCCTGGTACCACGCGCAGGCGTACCTGCACGGCAAGCTCGGCGAGCGCTGGGCGATACCGGAGATCGCGCAACGGATATTTGCGGAAGGCTACCGGGGCGCGGCGGCGCTCAAGCCCGGGAGCCGCGGCGGGTGGTACGACTATTTCAGCGAGACTCCGAAAGGAGGCCGGTCATGAACGAAGTGGTGATAGTCGAAGCGTGCCGTACCGCGCAGGGCACCTTCGGCGGCGCGCTGCGGGACATCCCCGCGCACGACATTGCGACGCACGTGCTGCGCGAGACGGTGCGTCGCTCCGGCATCGACCCGAAGCACGTCGAGGGCGTCGCCATGGGGCAGGTGTACCAGAGCTCGGAAGCGCTCAACATCGCGCGCTATTGCGCGATGGAAGCGGAGCTCCCGCTGTCGGTGAACGGCTACTCGGTGAATGCCGCGTGCTGCTCGTCGCTCGAGGCGGTCAACTGCGCGGTGCGCGACATCATGACCGGCGAGGCCGAGGTGATGATCGGCGCCGGCGTGGAGAACATGAGCGCCGCGCCCTATCGCGTCACCGGACATCGCTGGGGGAAGCGCCGCGGCCATTCCGAGATCATCGATCAGTTCGAGGAGTCGACCTGGAGCGCGTCCACCTACCGGTTCGGCCGGTTCAACATGGGCATGTCGGGCGACCGCATCGCGCAGGAGTACGCCATCTCGCGCGAAGCCCAGGACGAATACGCGCTGCGCTCGCAACAGCTCGCGGCGGAATCGATCGACAAGGGTCGCTTCAAGGCCGAGATCGCCCCGATCACGGTGAAAACGCGCAAGGGTCCGGTGATATTCGACACCGACGAGCACGTGCGGCGCGACACGTCGTCCGAGAAACTCGCAAAGCTCGCCACTGCGTTCCAGCATGACGGCACCGTCACTGCGGGCAACGCATCCGGGGTGAGCGACGGCGCGTCGGCGGTGCTGTTGATGTCGCGCAACAAGGCCGACCACCTCGGTCTCAGGGCGCTCGCAACTTTTCGCGGCACCGCGCGAGTCGGCGTCGATCCGCGTCTCATCTGCATGAGCCCCGGCCCGGCCGCGAATCTGGCACTGGAGCGCGCGAAACTCCGCCCGGCGGACATCGGCTGGTGGGAGATCAACGAGGCGTTCGCGTCGGTCGTGCTCTCGTCCATGCAGGAGATCGGCATCGGACTCGACCGCGTGAATCCGGCCGGCGGCGGCATCGCGCTCGGCCATCCGGTCGGGAACAGCGGCTGCCGGACGCTGGTCACAATGGTGCATGCGATGCGCCGCGAAGGCATCCGCTACGGCTGCTGTACGATCGGCGGCGGCGGCGGCATCGCCACCGCCGCGGTGCTCGAGTTGGCTAAGTAGAAGGTAGAGGGAGCGACCATGAGCGCAGTGCTTGACGCGAAGACCGGCGCGCAGCCCGCCGAAGCCGAGCTGCCGCAGCAGTTCACCCCCGAGTTCGTCGAGGCAACCCGCAAGCTCGAGGCGGAATGGCGGGCCAAGTTCGACGCGATCGCGCAGAAGTTCGGCGTCGATCCCGCCGCCTATACCCTGAAGACCGACTCCGGTTTGCCGCTCAAGCCGGCCTACTTTCCCCACGACGTCGCCGGGCAGTCGTACGGCATGCTGTCCGCACCGGGGATGTACCCCTTCACCCGGGGGCTCTATCCCGCGCAGTACCAGTTCATGCGCTGGGCGAACCAGCCGGTGATTGGCTACGGCCTGCCGGAAGACACCCGCAAGCGCATGGACTACCTGCAGAGCCAGGGGATGACCGGGTACTTCGGCAACACTTTCTATAACCTGGTCTACGACCTCGTCTCGCACGAAGGATTGGACCCCGACCACCCTGCGGCCGAGGGCCGCGTGGGCCAGTGCGGCATGGCCGTGTACTCGCTGGAGGACAACGCGCGCCTCTTCGACGGCCTCGCGCTCGACAAGATCAACGTCATCCACATCTCCTACTACGAGGTGCTCCCGGTACTCGCGCACTACCTCGCCTACGCCCGCCGGCGCGGCGTGCCGTGGGGGAAGCTCGGCGGCAACTCGATGAGCTGGTACTACCAGAGCGCCTACGTCGGCATGACCTGCTTCCCGCCCAAGTCGGGAATGGCGCTCGCGACCGAGCTCGTCGACTTCTGCACCCGCGAAATGCCGCGCTGGAACACCGTGAACATCTTCGGTTATGGCATGGAGGAAGCCGGCGCCAACGCCGTGCAGGAAGTCGCCTTCTCGGTTGCGGCCGGAATCGACTATGCCCGCGCCTGCGTTGCGAGCGGGCTTGCACCCGACCAGTTCCTGGCGCGCTTCGGCTTCCAGATCTCGCAGTCAAACGACTTCTTCGAGGAGATCTGCAAGATCCGTGCGCTGCGCCGGCTGTGGGCACGTAAATGCCACGACCTCGGGGCACGCGATCCGAAGAGCATGCACGTACGCATCCACACCCATACTTCCGGCGCGGTGCTCACCGCGCAGCAGCCGCTCAATAACCTCATCCGCACCACGCTGCACGCCTTCGGCGCCGCGCTCTCCGGCGTGCAGGCGATGGAAGTGAGCTCGTTCGACGAGGCGCTCGCGATCCCGACCGAGCACGCGCACACGATGGCGCTCCGGATCCAGCAGATCATCCAGGAGGAGTCGGGCATCACGCGCGTAGCCGATCCGCTCGGCGGCTCCTATTACGTGGAGAGCCTCACCAACCAGATCGAGGCGGCGGCGGAGAAGATTTTCGACGAGGTCGAATTGCACGGCGGATATCACAAGTGCCACGACTACGTGCGTGCCCAGATCGAGGCGAGCGCCGCGCGGTGGCGCGACCAGGTCGACACGAAGGAGCGCGTGCTGGTCGGCATGAACAAGTACGAGTCGGCCGAGATGCAGGACATCGAGGTGTTCCGCGTCAACCCCGAGAGCGAGCGGATCGCCGTCGAGCGCGTTCGCGAGCTACGCGCACGCCGCGACGCCAGGAAGTGGGAGAGCGCGATGACCGCGCTGGATACCGCCGCCAAACGCTGCGCCGGCAGCGAGATCGGCGGTCTCATGCCGGCGATGATCGAGGCCTCGGACGCCGATGCCACCACCGGCGAGCTGATGGGCGCGCTGAAGAAGCATCTGGGCTGGGGTTCGCCGTACTGAGCGGCACTGGGAGATCGAGAAGATGGCCGAACGAATCATCCGGGTGCTGCTTGGGAAGACGACCATGGAATGCCACGATCGCGGCGTGCGCTACCTCGCCACCAAGCTGCGCGACGCGGGCATGGAAGTGGTGTTCGTCAACTTCCTCGAGCCCCGCGAAATCATCGAAACGGCGATCGACGAGGACGTCAACGTCATCGGCGTCTCGAGCTCGGTCGAGGGCCACATGCCCGTCGCGCGCGAGATCACCCGGCACCTGAAGGAACAGGGAATCGACGACGTGCTGGTGATTTTCGGCGGCGTCATCGCCGAGCGCGACGTCGCGCCGATGAAGGAGATGGGCGTGAAGGAGGTCTTCGGGCCCGGCTCGTCGGCCGACGACGTGATCGCCTTCATTCGCGCCAATGCGCGCGAGCGCGCATTCACAGTGGAATAGGTCTGCGGGACTCGCCGTCCCGCCCGCTCATCCGCCCGAATTCGCGCGCTGTTCCGGGAGACGCCGGAAACCGTTCAGTCCGGGCCCGCGGAGGCTCGCCCGCCATCCTTGATCGGCGTCGCGAACCGGTACTCGATGTCCCACGGAAAGTGAATCCACTTGTTCTGCTTGAATTCCTTGACGAACGTGTCGACGATCGGTCGCCCTGCGGGCTTGGCGTAGAGCGTCGCGAAGTGCGCTTTCGGCAGCAATCGGCGCACCACCTTGGCGGTGCGCCCAGTGTCCACCAGGTCATCGATCAGCAGATACCCGTCTCCGTCGCCCGGGACGCCCTTCAACAGCCGCACATCCCCCTGGTTCTGCGCCGCACCGACGGCACCGCCCGAGTCGTAGCTGGTGACGCAGATGGTATCGACCAGGTAAATGCCGAGCTCGCGGGCAACGAGCGCCGCAGGGACCAGCCCGCCGCGGGTCACGGCGATGATTCCCTTGAAGGCACCCTTCTCGTGGAGAACTTCGGAAAGATACCGGGCGTCGCGGTGCAGCTCGACCCAGGAAACGATGATCTCGTCTTCGTAAGGAGCAGATCCCATGCAATAGTCTACCGCGTCGCGCCGTGATCGGTCATCCCTGGGCCACACCTCCGCGCCCGGGCGCGGGACACGCGCGCCGCATCTCGCACGGCGCGCATCGGGCCTTGACCCGGCGGCGCGAAACCACGCAGACTTCGTCGTCGCCGATTCGCGTCTAATATGGAGATCGGCCCCCGCGGCCCTTCGAACGCAACTGCAACCGCAGGATCGCTCGCACTTGACTCGCCTCCTTCTTCGCGGCGGACGCGTGGTCCGTTCCGGCGCAGCCCAACCGGAGCCGCTCGATGTCCTCGTCGGCGACGATGGCAGGATCGAGCGCGTCGCATCCGCGATCGAGCCTCCGCCCGGAGTAACGGAGATTCCACTCGCCGGTCGGCTCGTCGCGCCCGGACTCATCGACGCTCACCAGCACCTCGACAAGACACGCACTCGGCTTGCGGTGCCGAACCCGGAGGGTACGTTGTACGGGGCGATCGCGGCCTTTCGCCGCTACGCCGCCGACATGTCCGTCGAGGACATCGCCCCGCGCGCCGAGCGCACGATGCAGGCCTGCCTCGAGCGCGGCACGGTGGCGATCCGCACGCACGCAAACGTGGATCCGGAGGCGCGCTGCCGCGGCGTCGAGGCGCTGGTCGGCGTGCGCGAACGCTGGCGCGATCGCCTGCGGTTGCAGGTGGTTGCCTTCGTCACGTCGGGCGCAACCAAGGCGGGCGTGCCGGCGCGCGAGTGGCTTGAGGAAGCGCTCGCGCTCGGCGCCGACGTGATCGGCGGAACGCCGGCCTATGCCGACGATCCGATGCGCTTCCTCGACATGCTGTTCGACGCCGCCGAGCGGCACGGACGGCCGATCGACCTCCACCTGGACGAGCATCTCGACGCATCGCATACCCAGTTCGAGGCAGTGATCGAGCGGACTCGCGCGCACGGCATGGCGAACCGGGTGGTGGCAAGCCATTGCTCGGCACTGAGCGCGCTCGAGCCGCGCGAAGCCGCCCGCCTGATCGAGGCGATGGCGGCGGCGGGAATCGGCGTGGTCACCCTGCCGGCGGCGAACCTGTTCCTGCAGGGGCGCGATGCCGGGAAGCTCGCGCCGCGCGGGCTGACGCGCGTGCCTGAGCTGCTCGCCGCCGGGGTGACCGTCGCCGGTGCCTCGGACAACATCCAGGACCCGTTCGTCCCGTCGGGGTCGGGCGATCTGCTCGAAATCGCCCGCTGGACGCTCCTGGCCGGGCACCTCGGGTCGAACGACCTCGGCAGGGCGTTCGAGATGGTTACGAGCGCCCCGGCGCGGCTGCTCGGCTTCGGCGCTGACCACGGCATCCGGGTCGGCGCGCGCGCCGACTTGCTGATCGCCGACGCGGCGGACGCCGCCGATCTGGTCGCAAGTGGCCCCCTGGCGCGCACGGTGATCGTCGGCGGGCGCCTGGTGGCCGGCGCGCCCTGATCCGGGCACCGGGCGATCTTGACTTGCGCGAGCGCGCGGTGGTTAACTGCCCTTGCCTCAGGGGGAGGAACATAAGGCCGCTCAGCCGGCCCCGTCCGCGTGCATCGTCGATCGAGGAGGAATCGCCATGAAACGCAATACTTTTCGCATCTCTACCGTCCGGTC